>JBAVPS010000492.1:0-3154 GCA_049693315.1 Rhizomicrobium sp.
TATGTTCGGCGCTGGCCATCAGGGCCTTAAGCTCGTCCGTCACACCGACATAGGTGTCTGACAACGACAATTCGTGGCGCAGATCGTTCAGCTCATCGAGATAATAATCGATGACCGTCTCGGCCTGTCGCCGCATGGCATATTCCAGCGTATCGGCGGAAACAAACGGATTGCCATCGCGATCGCTGCCGACCCAAGTCCCCGGTTTCAGAAATGCCGGGCTTTTATCCGAAAGACCGAACAAGCGCCCGGCCTGACAAACCACCCCGGGGGCTTCACGTAAGAATGTCCGCGCAAAAATCTGTACCGCATTCTCGATCTCGTCCGTCACCCGGATGCGGCTTTGGCGCATCATTCTGGTCTTCCACAGAATACGGATTTCGCGCTCGATCTTACGGTCGATCTCTTTCTTCTTCCAATCGCCTTCCTCGCAGCGATCGCGATCGATCAGCAGGCGGGCCATATAGGTTTCGCGATCCAGAATACTCTGGCGCCGGACCTCGGTCGGATGGGCAGTCAGGACCGGAGCCATGACGGTATTCTCAAGATACCGCGCCACCTTTTCGGTTGGCAGCCCCCCCAGATCCTTCAGCTTTTGCAAATCCCCATCGCCGGTCGCGCTGCGCGCGGCGTGGGTTTCTGCGACATTCGTCAGGCGCGCAAAAATCGAAAATGCGCGAATGAGAAGCAACAGCTGTTTGCCGTCCAGTTCCGAAAGCGTTTGGGCCAATTCGGAACCAAAACCCGCATTTCTATGTTCTTCAATGGCTTGTCGGCGAATGGCTTCAACAAGGCTCAGATCTGCCGCGCCCTGCTCAAGGCATGCGGGATCGGTTCCATATTGTTCCGTTATAACTTTGCCGAGAAGATGGCCCAGAAGACGAACGATTACCCAACTTTGGTTGTTGGGGTAAGACTTTTCATCAGAATGACTCATGGCAAGGCGAATGTTGCGGCCTTTCCCGTAAAGATCAAGGGGCTGTCGCGGATAAGATGGTTAAAAATGACACAAAAACAGAACGCAGGCACAGTCGCAATGCCACACCCACACCATTTGCAGATCGATGGCTGCCCCAAATCCCTTTTTGAGAATTGCACGGCAATAAAGTTTCGCTGCCACGTTCTGAACCGGATAAGCGCCACATCGTAACGTACAAATCACCAAACAAATGCAATAGCTTCCAGACAGATCATAAACCGTGACTTCGCGTTACGAAGAACACGCTCACGACCGCTACGCTGCCGCATCCACGCGCCTCACACGCCGAAACGGGGTGAGACGTCGCCGGGCAGCCGTACCGATCGGTTTGATCAAAACATCGGAAGTACAGATCGATGCGATTTAACAGCACACCAGCAGCACACCCGGTTAATGTTCCGGCGCCGCCATCACGATGTGAACGTGGTGGACACTGCCATCATCAGTCAGCGGCACCCGGGGCGGACCAACCGACAGGGGCTGCCCATCAAGCTCCAGCGTGGCGATGCCCATGCAGACACCGTGCGGGTTCTCGACGACGATGTCATAACGGCTGGTGCCATGGCGATAGGCGATCTCGAACTTTGGCCATGACTTCGGGATACAGGGGCTCAGGTGCAGAAACGCCCCCTGGCGACGCAGGCCTAAGATAGCCTCGATGCCGGCACGATACATCCAACCCGCCGATCCGGTGTACCATGTCCAGCCACCGCGCCCGATATGGGGTGCCACCGAGCATACATCCGCCGCGCAGACATAGGGTTCGACTTTATAGCGGTTAATATTGACCCGCGTGCTGGAATGGCTGATCGGATTGAGCATCGAGAACAGGCCCATGGCCTTGTCACCTTCGCCCAGCTTCGCGAACGCCATCACCACCCAGGCGGCCGCATGGGTATATTGTCCGCCATTCTCGCGAATACCGGGCGGATAGCCCTTGATGTAACCGGGATCCCGCGAGGAATGGTCGAAGGGCGGCGTAAAGAGCAGTGCCAATCCGGCATCCCGATTAATAAGAAGGTTCTCGACAGACTGCATGGCACGGGCGGCATGTGCTGTATCGGCGGCACCACTGATCACGCTCCAGGATTGGGCGATGGAATCGATACGGCATTCCTCGTCACTGGCAATGCCAAACGGCGTCCCGTCATCGAAGAAGCCACGCTTGTACCAGGCGCCATCCCAACCATCACGCTCCAACGCAACCTGCAACCCGGATATATGCGTCTGCCAGCCCGTCGCCCGCGGGTCATGCCGCGCCCTGGCCAGGGGAATAAAGGCAGACAGTGCGGCATACAGGAACCAGCCCAGCCAGACACTTTCGCCCGTACCAAGCGCACCAACCCGGTTAAGCCCGTCATTCCAGTCCCCCGTTCCGATCAGGGGCAGACCATGCCCGCCAATCTGCAAACAGCTGTCGAGGCCACGCGCACAATGCTCGTAAAGGGTGGCAACCTCGTCCGTGGTTTGGGGGTGGAAATAGGCATCACTTTCGCCATCGGGCACAGCCTGACCGTCCAGAAACGGTATCTGCACATCCAGGATCGCGGCGTCAGCCGTGGTTTCAATATAGTGCGAAGCAGCATATGCCAGCCACAGCCGGTCATCAGAGATATGGGTGCGAACCCCCTGCCCCGACGGTGGCAACCACCAATGCTGGACATCGCCTTCGCGGAACTGCCTGGCACCTGCGCGCAGAATATGTTGGCGTGTAATGTCCGGCTGCGACAGTGTCAGCGCCATCGCATCCTGTAACTGGTCCCGAAAACCGTAAGCCCCGCTGGCCTGATAGAAGGCCGACCTTGCCCACATCCGGCAGGCCAGAGTTTGATACGGTAACCAGCGATTGAGCATGACATCCATCGCCGGATCAGGGGTTTTAACCTGAACCGCCCCACAGACCGTATCCCAATAGCCGGTAACCTCACGAAAGGTCGCGTCCAGATCGGCGCTGCGATAGCGCATGATCAGATCCTGCGCCTGTGTGGCATCCGCGGCTTCACCAAGGAAGAAAACAATCTCGACGGTTTCACCGGGAGCAAGTGTCAACGGTGCTTGCAGAATACCGCATGGGTCAAGTCCGGCACCGACACGCTTGGATAATGCCAGTGCCCCAGATGCCAGCGCGGCAGGGTTATCAAGCGCACCATTACGACCGATAAATTCGCGGCGGTC
>JBAVPS010000493.1:0-2927 GCA_049693315.1 Rhizomicrobium sp.
CACCAGGACCGTCAGCGGTGCCCACCGGGCTTGCCCCGGCGTGCGGGTTTAGGTGGCAACAACACCAGCGTATCGCAGATCCGTGCCACCGCCAATGCCGCGCCCAACAAGCCTGCCGCGCCAAAAAGAAGGGGGGCCATCAGCGTCGTGCCGACGGGCTCACCCAAAGCGGCGTTGGCCCAGATCTCAGGCCCCAAAGCCCCCGGAGCGAGCCAATATGGCCCTGCCGTCAGGGTTTCGGCCGTAACCGCCAACAGGGCTGCGGCCAGCGCACCAGCCCCGGCGGCCAGCAAAATACTCGCCCCCCGGCCCGCCAACAGGCCCCGGCGGGCGATCGCAAGCATACCAAACACCGCGGCCAGCGCTGGCAGAACAGCCACCCACACCGGTCCGCCAAAGGCCACCCAAACGCCCGCCACAGCAAAAAACAACAGTAAAGCGACGGCAAGGCCGGGGCGAACCGCATAACGGAACCCCGCTTTGGCGGCCAAAGCCAGCGCAAGACACACCAGCGGCAATACGATCCAGGCGACGGCCCGTGGCGCAATCGACAGAAGTGCCGCCAGCGCCAACGCCACAGACAACACCACCGCCAGATGCAGATAAATGCGCACCGCAATGCGGGTGCCCGACGCCAGCACCACCGTCGCCGCACCGGCTGACGCCAGCACGCAGGCGGCCAGAATCTGGCTGTTCACCATCATCATTTGTGCGCGGGTTCAAGCAATCGTGCCCCGATCACCCGACCGAAACCACCCTGCTGCACCACGATCGCCACATTATCCTGTGGCGAGGCCTTGAGGCCCTCATAGGAAACTGTATAGCCCGCTGCCGCGCCATTCCATTTCCCGACGGCTTTAATATCCTGCACCACATTGTGGTAGCTCAGCGTCTTACCCTGATTTTCACCACCGCCGATTTTAACCGTCACCGCGCGGCGCAGGGTAAAGAACCATACCGTGGCATCGAAATGGCGCGTACCTGCCGGTACCGCCGCCAATGCAATGCGCACGGTGCCGTCATCCATGTGAATGGCATCAATGCCGACCGCATTGGGCACATCACCGGGCTGGAGCGGATGCTTGCGATTACAGTGTTTGTCTTCGCATTTGGTCACCGCCATCAGCTCTTCACCGATGGCCGAAAACGCATCATCAGGGCGGCTGCCAACCACATCAATCGTGCCGTCGACAATCATCTGCGGGGTATAAACCCCGCCCTTGCCAAGCACCGCGGCATAGGCTTTCTGGCGCCGCGTCGCCGCGTCGGTCGCCATGGTGTCTTTCCAGCCCAGAATGTCCCAGTAATTGACCGCGAAACTGAGCGCGACGACATCGTGACGCTTGGTCAAGCGCGCCAGCAGCTGATCAGCAGACACACAGGACCCGCAACTCTGGCTCGTGTACAGTTCGACCACGACCGGTCGGGCCGGGCCAGCCCAGGCCCCACCCACGATCAGAAATGCCGATACGGCCAGGACTGAAAAAGCGCGCTTCATAGCCCGACCATAAGGCGGCACCGCACAGGCCGCCAGTCACTTCGTTTTGATTGGAGTAAAGCCATCGTCAGGGTGAAACCGCCCCCGCCGCAGCCCCGCGATAGCGGATTTTCTGGCCCAGAATATCAACCATATCCTGCTGTTCTTCCTGCACCTGCGCATAATAGGCTGGTGTGCAGCTTGCTGCCGGATGGTCAATCACCAGCGCGGTTTCCCGCACCATGGTCGATGTATTGGGCTGACTATATTCAACCCGAAGGCGGATACCCGGCACATCGACAGTGGCACGTGTCGGCAATAAGGAAAAACTGCTCCCTTCTGGCAAAACCAGCGTCAACTTTTCGGTCGCCCGGAGCGAGGGACAAACGTAATCGTTACCGCGACGGCTGGGCTGGCCCCGCCCGGCCAGATCGGCAAACGAAATTGGCCGCAGTGACAGACTGACCGGCAGATCCGCCGGCCCCGGAAATTGTAACGCCTGGGCCAAGCGGTAATCCGCCGTCACCGTATAGGGATCCTGCAATTCCGACAGCACGCCGCCGGTGATCTTGCCTTCCGCTTCAGGGCCAACCAGCAGATGCATCCAGGCGGTCTGTTTATCATGATCCATCACCCGGACCAGATGGCGCAGCGTGATGCCATAGGCCCCGGCAGCACTGATAGCTGAATGGCCGGTGGCATTGCCAGCAGCATCGACCACAACCATGCTGTCAATCTGAACCTCGGAATCGCCCGCGGGCACCGGCGTGCGCAGCACCTGCCCGGTACTGGCCAGCAACACCGGCTTGCCCATATCGGCATAGGGCAAAATGCCGAACGGCGCATCGCCATCGGAAGCATCGGCAAACAGATCAAATTCCGGCACATAGGTGATGACATGGTCAAAGGCGTGCGGCGACGCGGCATCCGCCAGCCGATAACTGTTTTCGCCAGCTTTGATCAACGCCGGGGATGACTCGATCCCCTTGGCCGCCAGCAACGCTTCGAGCAGCACGACATGATCCTTGCAGTCGCCGAAACGGTTCTCCAGCACATCGGCGGCCGAATGGGGGGTAAACCCGCCCGCGCCCAGTTCGATCGCAATATAGGCAATGTGGGTTGCCACCCACTCATAGAGCAACCGGGCCTGCTCGCGCCGGTCGGTAGTATTCCGGGTCAGGCTGGTGGCCAGGGCGGCAATGTCGTGACTGACCGCGGCTTTGCCTGCCGCGCGCGCCCGATAAGCCGCCGCCACCCCGGCATAACTGATAAACGTGCTGATGTTGAGGTGGGGGGCGAAATCCGCCTCGCTCACCGCGTCGGTCGGCACCGGAACCGGGCTGGAATTATCGAACTGCCAGAGCCAATGTTTGACATCGCCCTCGGTCACCTCGGCACCACCGGCCAGGCCCACGGTATCGATGTGCAAATCCATCGCCGCCGGTGCTGC
>JBAVPS010000494.1:0-4189 GCA_049693315.1 Rhizomicrobium sp.
CCAGGGCACGCTTTAATTCGCCACCCGAAACAACATCCGCCCCGACACCCGCCGCGGCCAGGGTTTTAAGCACCGCCAGATTGCCATTGGCTTTGACCGAAAAGGCGATCAGCGCATCCTTGGGCAACGACTGGGCAAAGATGCGGGCGTGACGCTCCAGCGTGGCCGAGGAATAGCAATAGAAGGGCGTTCCCACCGTGTTGATAATATCGGTAAGAGCGACATCTTCGGCATGCAGCACGCCGTTTATGTAAGTGAAATGGTTCATTGTCCGATGGGATTTGGCGGTTTGGACGGATCGGCCTGCCCCGGCGGGGGCTTGTGGCCGCTGGGGGTGTTCAGATCATTCTTCACGCCGCAAGCCGTCGCCAGCAGAACCAGCGCCAGAACCGATAGGGCCTTGGTCACATTCAGCTTCATGCCAGCCTCTCCCGCCAGAAGGCGATCTGTTCACGCACCCGCGCCGGGGCCGTACCGCCCAGGCTCATCCGTGCCGCCACCGAGGCTTCCAGCGTCAGAACCGCATAAACCGCATCGGTCAGCGCCGGTTCGACCTTTTGCATTTCTTCCAGTGGCAGCATTTCAAGATCAACGCCCAGATCCTCGGCCCGTTTGACGATAGTGCCGGTGATGTGATGGGCCTCGCGGAAGGGTTTACCCAGCTTCTGCACCAGATAGTCGGCCAGATCGGTGGCGGTGGGATAACCCTTGGTCGCCGCCGCCCGCATGGCGTCCTTGTTGGTTTTCATATCGGCAAACATGCCCGCCATCACGGCCAGTGACAGCTCGATCGTGTCAGCGGCATCGAAGACGCGTTCCTTGTCTTCCTGCAGATCGCTGCCATAGGCCAGCACCAGACCTTTGACCACGGTGGCCAGCGCGACGAAATCGCCGATCACCCGGCCCGATTTGCCCCGCACCAGTTCGGCGGCATCCGGATTGCGCTTCTGCGGCATGATCGAGGAGCCAGTGGTAAAAGAATCCGACAGCCGGACAAAGCCAAAGCCCGGCGAGCACCACTGGACAATTTCCGCCGCCAGTTTTGACAGATGGGTAGCGGCAATTGACGCCGCCGCCAGATATTCAAGGGCGAAATCCCGCGCAGACACCCCGTCGAGCGAGTTGCGCATTGGCCGGGCAAAGCCCAGCTGGCGTGCGGTAAATTCGCGGTCGATGGGAAAATCGGTCCCGGCCAGCGCCGCCGAGCCCAGCGGACATTCGTTCAGACGCTTGGCCGCATCCTCGAACCGGCCACGATCCCGCCCGAACATCTCGACATAGGCCATAAGATGGTGGGCAAAGCTGATCGGCTGGGCGCTTTGCATATGGGTGAAGCCGGGGACAATGGTATCGATATTGTTCCGCGCCTGCGCGTAAAGTGCCTGCTGCAGACTTTTCAGCCCGGCGTCGGCACGATTGCAGGCTTCGCGCACCCACAGGCGAAAATCGGTCGCCACCTGATCATTGCGCGAGCGGGCGGTATGCAGACGCCCGGCCGCCTCGCCGATCTTTTCGGCCAGCCGCGCTTCGATGTTCAGATGGATATCCTCCAGCTCGCGCTTGAAGACAAAGGTTCCGGCCTTAATCTCTTTTTCGATTTCGTCGAGCCCGTCCAGAATGGTCAGACCATCGGCCCGCGAAATAATGCCTTCCTGCGCCAGCATTTTGGCGTGCGCCCGCGAGCCGGCAATATCCTGCATCGCCAAACGGTGATCAAAACCGATCGACGGCGTGAACGCCTGCATAATTTCGGCCGGTCCCTGTTCGAACCGCCCACCCCACATTTGATTTGCCGCCATGGTCTGCCCGTGCTGCCTCTACGCTACCGGACGCCATCTATAGAAGATGGCGGCGGTTTCGTCCAACCCCTGCCGAAAGGGGCCGCCGTCACATAAGAGACAATACTTTAACGGGTGGGGACCGGATGATCGCCGCGATAATCATAGAAGCCGCGACCGGTTTTCTGGCCAAGCCAGCCCGCCTCGACATATTTGACCAAAAGCGGACAGGGCCGGTATTTCGAATCAGCCAGACCTTCGTACAGCACCTGCATCACCGCCAGACAGACATCCAGCCCGATGAAATCGGCCAGCTGCAGCGGCCCCATCGGATGGTTGGCACCCAGGCGCATGGCGGTATCAATCGCCTCGACCGTGCCGACGCCTTCATACAGGGTGTAGACCGCCTCGTTGATCATCGGCATCAGAATACGGTCAACGATAAAGGCCGGGAAATCTTCGGCATGAACCGGGGTCTTGCCCAACTGGCGGACGATTTCGAGCGCCTTCTGGAAGGTATCGTCGTTGGTGGCAATACCGCGGATCACTTCGACCAGCTGCATCATCGGCGCCGGTTTCATAAAGTGCAGGCCGATAAAGCGTTCCGGCCGGTCGGTGATCGAGGCCAGCCGGGTAATCGAAATCGACGAGGTATTGGTGGCGATAATAGTTTCAGGCGGCAGCAGCGGACAAAGCTCCTGCAAAATTTTGCGCTTGATCGCTTCGTCTTCGGTCGCGGTTTCGATCACCGCACCGCAGGACCGCAACCCCTCCAGCGTCGGCGAGATTTCGATGCGCGCCATCGCCGGTTCGACATCATCCATCGCGATACCGCCGCGCGATGCCATGCGCTTCATGTTGCCGCGAATGGTAGCGATCACGCTGTTCAGCCGGCCAGCATCGATATCCTGCACCACGACATGATAACCGGCAAACGCCAGTACATGCGCAATACCAGATCCCATTTGGCCCGCGCCGATTACTCCGACACGCTCGATCGTCATAGACTTTTGTCCCATTCACGGTTTGATGACAGCGCTGACATGGTAGCACTCTCCTCAATGCGTATCACCCCCCACGCATTGAGGGTCTATTCTGCCTCAGATGCATGACAGCTGCAATCGGGTCTGAATGGCGGCATTGGCACACGCAGAATACTATTTCAGCGTGTGCATGTAGGCGATGAGATCATCAATCTGTTTCGGATTGGACAGCCCGGCAAACGCCATCCGGGTCCCCGGCAGGGTCTGGTTGGGTTGCTGGAGCCAGCGGCGCAAAATGTCGTCATTCCACACGATGTTGGAGGTCTTTACCGGCCGCGAATAGGCATAACCCGGCATAGAACCGGCCTTTTTGCCCATGATACCGAACAGGCCCGGGCCCAGCCGGTTGGGACCGCCCTTTTCCACCGAATGGCAGGTCTGGCAGCGGCTCATATATACTTTGCGACCCGCGACGGCATCGCCCGCCGAAGCTGCAACGGAAATCGCCAGAAGGCTTGCCAACACAAAGAGCGTCTTTTTCATCAATCGGTAATCCGGTACGTGCCGGGGGCGATCTCGCCCCGGCGTAAACGACAATCCTTCGCAAGCTTCGTATCTGCTGCGCGGCGGCGCCCTGCATATCACCGATCAGGCCGCCCGTTCCAGAGCATATCAGCGCATTAAACCACCGCGAAAAGGTTACCGATTCGCAACCTTGAGGATGCGTTACGATCTTCCTTCGCCTTATGCGGAGGCAGGATACCGGACGGGCCGCTATTCCTCGCGATGGTCGGGCAGCAGCACCTCGCGCACACCTTTGTGATTGGGTCGCGAGACGATGTTTTCTTCTTCCATACGCTCGATCAGGCGGGCGGCGCGGTTATAGCCGATCTGTAAGCGGCGCTGGATATAGCTGGTCGAGGCCTTACGCTCGCGCGCCACGATGTCGAGGGCCTTATCATACAGCTCGTCACCCGAAGTACCGTTGCCTGAACCGAACTCCGATGTGCCACCCTCGCCCTCCTCGGGCTCCTCGGTCACGGCGTCGAGATATTCGGGATGGCCCTGCGCTTTGAGGAAGTTGACCACCTCCTCGACCTCGCGGTCGGAAACAAACGGGCCGTGCACGCGCTTAATCCGCCCGCCCGCCATCATATAGAGCATGTCGCCCATGCCCAGAAGCTGCTCGGCACCCTGCTCGCCCAGAATGGTGCGGCTGTCGATTTTCGAGGTGACCTGAAACGAGATGCGGGTCGGGAAATTCGCCTTGATGGTGCCGGTGATAACATCGACCGATGGACGTTGCGTGGCGAGAACGACATGCAGTCCGGCGGCGCGCGCCATTTGCGCCAACCGCTGTACCGCGCCTTCGATATCCTTGCCGGCGACCATCATCAGGTCGGCCATCTCGTCGACGATGATGACGAT
>JBAVPS010000495.1:0-3514 GCA_049693315.1 Rhizomicrobium sp.
GTGTCACGCAAAGCCCTCTTAAGCGCGAATCCCACCAGCAAGATTCCATGCCAGAAGTAATGGTTTGGGTAATTTTGACATTTCAACTAACACGAATTGGATTATTTTTTAATCACAACGATTACTATACAGGCACAACGTATCCTCTAATAGTTGTAAGTCATTGTTTTGAATAGCGTTTTTTACGCAACCTTAATACGTTGTAAAAATTACAATTTTGCATTACATTACGTAATTAAGTTTTCCAAAAATGTGCCTAAAGTTTAGCTTAGTGTCCGTTCTGCTGCTTTTTGCAGCATATATGCAACATGCACGTTTTACCATCACACAAGCATGCAGACAACTTTTGACGGCACCCGAAGGCACAACCTAACCTCGTGAGTAATGGGTACTGTTTTGCAACGACGAATTGCTTAGCTGCAGCCCCTCGAAGTGGGGGGGGGCCGTTTACCCGAAACTTTATGACATGGGGATACACGTGCAAAAACCTAAAATGAACTTCCGCTCAGCTCTACTCGTGAGCGCGGCTACACTGGCGGCATTTGGCCTGTCAGCCGCGAGCATGAATGCGGCTGACGGAGAGCTGGAAACGGTCGTGGTGACCGGCTCCCGTATTCCGCAGCCAAACCTGTACAGCTCCACGCCGATTACTGCGGTCAGCCAGGACGAAATTAAGTATCAGGGCACGACCAGCATCGAAACCATGCTGAACAGCCTGCCCTCAGTCTTCGCTGGGCAGACTTCGGCTGCATCGAACGGCGCTTCGGGTACGGCCACAGCCGACCTGCGCGGGCTGGGGTCATCCCGCACACTGGTGCTGATCGATGGCAAGCGACTGATGCCCGGTTCGCCGGATATGCCGGTTGCCGACCTGAACTTCATTCCGACACCGATGGTTGAACGCCTTGAAGTGATGACCGGCGGCGCATCGACCGTCTACGGTTCGGACGCCATTGCTGGCGTCGTGAACTTCATCATGCGCAAAGATTTCGAAGGTGTTGAATTTGACCTGCAGGGCGGCATCGCCCAGCACGCCAACGGCAACAAGATGATGCGCGGCATTCTGGCCGACGCAGGCTACTCCGCCCCGGCAGGCACGGTGTGGGACGGTGAAAACACCGAAATGACGGCTATTTTCGGCGCCAACACCAAAGACGGTCGCGGTAATGTTACCGCATATTTCGGCTATCGCGCCCAGCGTGCCGTGACCGAATCCAAGCGTGACTGGTCGGCCTGCGCCACCGCCGTCAACTACTACACGATGACGAGCTATTATTGCGGTGGTTCGGGCACCATTCCGGCTGGTCGCTTTAAGATTGCCGGGGCGAGCGCGGTGAAGGCCGACGGTTCGTCGACCTCCGCATACAGCGGCACTGACGCATGGAACTATGCGCCGTACAACTATCTGCAGCGTCCTGACACGCGGTATATGGGCGGGGCCTTCGCCCATTATCAGGTCAACAAATACCTGAACCTGTCCAGCTCGTTCATGTTTATGGACGATCATACGGTAGCCCAGATTGCCCCATCGGGCATCTTCTACGGCACCTATTATTCGGTGAACTGCGACAACCCTTATCTGGCGATGAACAGCAGCCTGCAGAGCTATATGTGCGGCTCGAATGCAGGCAGTGACACGGACGTTTCGACCTATATCGGTCGCCGCTTTACCGAGGCTGGTGGTCGTCAGGACGACTTACGCCACACCGACTATCGTTTAGTGCTCGAAGCCAATGGCGAAATCCTTGATGGCTTCAGCTATGACATCTCAGGGCAGTATTCCACGGCGATCTATACCGAAAACTATCTGAACGACATGTCGTCAGCCCGCATTGCCAAGGCGCTGCAGGCAACCAAGGACGCAAGTGGCAATGTTGTCTGTAAATCCTACATGGATGGCACCGACACCAGCTGCGTTCCGGTCAACGTGTTCTCGGAAGACTCTCTGACTTCCGACATGATCAACTATCTTAAAGCCCCCGGTTTCAAGCAGGGCCACACCACAGAAACCGTGATCAACGCCAACATCACAGCCGATCTGACCCAGTTTGGTGTCAAGTCGCCGTGGGCAGCTTCGGGGCTGGCGCTGAACTTCGGCACGGAATATCGCCGTGAAGAACTGGTTCTGGAAAACGATCTGGAATTCCAGACCGGTGACCTGACCGGCCAGGGCAGCACCCAGCCGAATGTTTCCGGTGGTTTCTCGGTGGAAGAAGGCTTCATCGAAGGCCGTCTGCCGCTGGTCAGCGATAAGCCGTTCGCCCGCGATGTTACAATCGAATTCGGCTATCGTTACTCCAGCTATAACGTGCAGGGGAATGTCGATTCCTACAAATATGCCCTCGACTGGCAGGTGATTGACGATATCAAGCTGCGCGGCTCCTATCAGCGTGCCGTGCGCGCCCCGAACGTCAATGAACTGTTCTATCCCAACTCCACAGCCCTGTGGAGCGGTACGGATCCCTGCGCTGGCGCAACGCCGGGTTATTCGGAGGCCCAGTGCGAACGCACCGGGGTTTCAGCGGCGGATTACGGTAAAATCGAACAGTGCTCCTCGGGCCAGTGCGGCGGCTATTACGGCGGCAACAAAGCCCTCAAGCCGGAAACGTCTGACACTGTCACACTAGGCTTTGTCTTCACCCCGACATTTATCGATGGCCTGAACGTAACGGTCGACTATTACCGCATCAAGGTGAAGAAGCTGATCGGGACGATTCCGGAAAGCATCATCATCTCCAAATGCGCCAATACCGGTGACAGCCAGTGGTGCGATCTCATCCATCGCGGCACCAATGGCGTTCTGTTCGGTTCGGGTACCGGTTCGGGCTATGTTGAAGCCACCAACATCAACACTGGCTATCTGCTGACGGAAGGCCTCGACATTTCTGTCAACTACCAGTTTGATCTGGAACAGGTTGGTCTGGCGAATTATGGCAGCGTCTCAACCAGCGTGATCGGCACCTACCAACCGCGTTACATGAACCAACCCTATGATGGCGGACATACCTTTAATTGCGCGGGATATTTTGGCCTGGTGTGCGGTACGCCGAACCCGAAATGGCGTCATACCATGCGCGCCACATGGGAATCGCCGTGGGACTTCAGCGTGTCGGTGGCCTGGCGCTATTTCGGTCGCGTCAGCTTCGACGGCAACAGCACCGACGTTTCGCTGAACGATGGCTATGCGTATGACAAGATCGACTCGCACATTGCCGACTACAACTACTTTGACATCGCCGGTCAGTGGGCGATTGCCAAGGGCGTGACGGTCAGTGCCGGTATCAACAACATCCTGGACAAGGATCCGCCAATTGTTGACTCCGCCAACCTGGCGATTTCCTCGCCATCGGGCGGTAACGGCAACACCTACCCGGGTGTCTATGATGCACTGGGGCGGACGATGTTCCTCAACCTGACGATCAAACTCTGATCCTGACGGAAATATATCTTGAGACGGCGGTCCTTGGGGCCGCCGTTTTTTATGAAAGACTTTTGGCGACCGGCACCGCCGCGC
>JBAVPS010000496.1:0-3428 GCA_049693315.1 Rhizomicrobium sp.
GCCCACCGGTCAGCCGCAACAGCAGAGCGTGGCTGGCAAAGCCGTCGGCGGGCAAACCGTTTTCCTGCTGGTAGGCCCGGATGGCCACGCGGGTGTTGCTGCCGATCACCCCGTCGATCACGCCAACGGCAAAGCCTTCGCGCACCAGCGCCTGTTGCAGGGTGATGCGCTGGGCTTTTGACATCGGTGGCTCGTTACGGGGCCAGTCGGCGATCAGTGGTCCCTGGCCCTCGATCCGGTCGGCCAGTCGGCACACCGCTAAAGCATAGGCGGCGGCAGCGTTGTATTTCATCACCACACGGAAATTGGGCAGCACCAGAAAGATCGGTCCTTGCGCCCCGGCGGGAATAAAGATTGCCCCCGGTCCGATGCCGGTGAGGGCGCTGACATCGGCTTTGCGCACCCCGCGCGCCGCCCAGTCAGCAAGGGGGTGGACATGCTCAAGGTCGGCGGTTTCATACGAAAACCCGGCGGGCAGCGTCACCTCGTAACCCCATGGCTCGCCGCGTTGCCAGCCATAGGCGGCCAGAAGATTGGCGGTGGACGCCAGTGCATCGGCTGACGAGTGCCATAAGTCGATGATGCCATCGCCGTCGCCGTCAACGCCACGCTCCAGAAAACTGGTGGGGATGAACTGTGTCTGGCCAAAGGCCCCGGCCCAGGACGAGGTCATCCCGGCGGGGCTCAGGCCCTGACGGTCAACCATTTTCAGCGCGGCGATCAGCTGGCTGCGGGCAAACAGGGTGCGCGGTCCGGCATAGGCCAGTGACGCCAACGCGGTGAACATATTGTAATGGCCACTGACTTTACCAAAATCGGTTTCGTTGCCCCAGATTGAGACGAGAATCGCTTTAGGAACGCCATAGCGTGCCTCGAGCCCGGCAAGCAGCGCGGAATTTTCAGCGATTCGGGCCTTGCCGGTGGCAATCCGGGGCAGCACAGCATCGTCGACATAGGCCCAGATTGGTTTGACAAATTCCGGCTGGCTGACGGTGTGGGCGGGGACGTGCGGGTTGAATGACACGCCATCGAGCGCGGCATCATAGGTGGCTGGGGTGACCCCGGCGGCCAGTGCAATCGGCCTAAAGTCCTGAATAAATTTGCGGAAATCGCGCTGCTCGGGACTCAGCTCAAGCGATAACACCAGGGGGGCTGGCCCCGGTGGGGCGGCCGGTGGGGGCGTGATATGGCTGGCGCAGCCCGCAACCAGCAGGTTGAAACCCAGCGCCAGACCGAGGCGTTGCGATGGGGTCCGTGATGCGCCGTGGCCGCTTGGCAATTACCTGCTCCCGAAGAATTTGGTCCTGTTTGCCACAAAAAAACGCGGCAGTGGATGGCAATTTGGCAAGATTTCCCGACTCGTAGCGGTTGACAGGCGCGCCTGCCGCGACTAGCTTGCGCGCCTCTTTTAAGGGCCATCCGGCGGGGTGTCCTGCCATAACTGTTATAAGGGCGTGTCATGAAAATCCGTAATTCTCTGCGTTCGCTCAAAGTGCGCGACAAGGACTGCCGCGTCATCCGCCGCCGCGGTCGTACCTATGTCATCAACAAGAAGAACCCGCGCTTTAAAGCGCGTCAGGGCTAAACGCTGCTTTTACAGCGGCGTCCGGCAAGGCTAGGCCTTATGCGCTGGACCCTCTTTTTCTTGATCGTATTGATGACACTGCCCGCCTCGGCGGGCAGTGGTGCATCTGGCGGCCCGCTGGACGGGCAGTTGGCTCTGCTGCGCAGTGCCGGCGATGATGCAACGGCCCGCGGGCTTGAGCATGATATTCTCGCCAGTTTCCGCCATTCCGGCAGCCCCAGCGCTGATCTCATCCTGACCCGTGCAACGATTGCCGATTCGACCGGCGATCACGATACCGCCTTGCGGCTGGCCAATACGCTGGTCCAGCTTGCCCCCGGTTTTGCCGAAGGCTGGCGCCTCAGCGCGACGATCTTGCGGGAAAAAGGCGACCGGTCCGGTGCTATGGCCGCTTTGCATAAAGCCGTGGCGCTGAACCCGCGCCATTTTGCGGCACTGGCCGAGCTGGCCGAACTTTGCGCCATAAGTGGCGATGGTGCGGCGGCGCAGATGTATTACAGGCAGGTGCAGGTTCTGGACCCACGTTTCAGCGGCATTGCGGAGCGAATCGCTCAGGTGGCGCGCTTGGCGCACCCGTCAAAATAAGTGTCGGATTCTCAAAGCGCTGTCGAAACGCTACGATGCTTTGCCCATCGATTGCAGGCCGTTCAGGATCAGGTTGGAGACGAAATCGGCAGCCTCAGCCGAATCGATCGTATCGCGCAGGATCATACGGCGTGACACTTCCAGCACCGCCCCGACGATGGCTGCCATCAGATAGTCGGCGTCAATCTTGGGGATGAGACCGCTTGCCATCGCCTGCTCAAGGTCCTGACGCAGCTCCTCGAACCCGGCGATGACTTCCGGGGTGTCGAGTCGTAATTGTGCGGTGACGCCGGCACGGATCAGGCGGTGATTGTCCTTTTCCGTGGCGATGTAATCGAAATAAATCCGGATCGTGTCGGACAGAAATGCCTTGATCGTTGTGGCGTTCTGGCGGGCCTCGCGCAGGCGCGGGCGGATGGTCAGCGCCACTTCGGCGCGCAAGGCCTGATAGACCTCTTCCTTTGACTTGAAGTAATTGTAGAAGGTGCCCGACGCCAGCGGCGTGGCGCGGATAATGTCGCGCACCGTGGTCGCGCCATAGCCCATATCTGCAAAAACCTGCCGGGCTGCATTCAGAATGGTTTGGCGATTCTGGGTTTTGGTCAGCTCGCGCTTGCCTGACAGTGCCGCAGGGCTGCTGTCTGTGTGCTCGTCAGTTGGTTCAATTCTGTCTGAAATGTTCATGCCCTGATGCCTTGGCTGTAAAGGTCTGGGTTAATGCCTGACGCAGTGTTCAGCGACGAGAGTCGTCGCTTCCTGAATCGGCGTCAAAATTTATCGTCGATTAAGATAAAAAAAGAATAAAATATGACTAATCAGGACATAAAAATAACCGCCGGATCCAGCTTTTGCGCGGATTCCGGCGGTTACTGGTAGGCGTACTTATTTCACAAACTGAGCGAACTTCTTGTTGAAGCGCGACAGGCGACCACCGCGGTCGAGCAGCTGCTGCTGACCACCGGTCCAGGCCGGATGAGAGGCCGGGTCGATGTCCAGCGTCATCTTGGCATCAGCTTCGCCCCACGTCGTGCGTGTGCGATAGGTGCTCCCGTCATTCAGTTGTACGGTAACAAAGTGATAATCGGGATGAATGCCCTTTTTCATGACCTACGGCCTCTGTATCTTTTAGGAGGGGGGCTTATAAGGGATCCAGCCGTTTTCTGCAAGGCACAAAGATTGTGCTCTTGCCAACAAAAGCGCGCAGGCCATGAAATATCGGCATCTGGTCCTATATCTGTAAGACCCAATGCCTCAGGAG
>JBAVPS010000497.1:0-3885 GCA_049693315.1 Rhizomicrobium sp.
CTTCCAAATATCTACGAATTTCACCTCTACACTTGGAATTCCACTGCCCTCTTCCGGATTCAAGCGCGCCAGTCTGAAAAGCAATTCCCGGGTTAAGCCCAGGGCTTTCACTCCTCATTTAACGCGCCGCCTGCGTGCGCTTTACGCCCAGTAATTCCGAACAACGCTAGCCCCCTTCGTATTACCGCGGCTGCTGGCACGAAGTTAGCCGGGGCTTCTTCTCACGCTACCGTCATTATCGTCGCGTGCGAAAGAGCTTTACAACCCTAAGGCCTTCATCACTCACGCGGCATGGCTGGATCAGGGTTTCCCCCATTGTCCAAGATTCCCAACTGCTGCCTCCCGTAGGAGTCTGGGCCGTGTCTCAGTCCCAGTGTGGCTGATCTTCCTCTCAGAACAGCTAAAGATCGTCGCCTTGGTAGGCCATTACCCTACCAACTAGCTAATCTTACGCGGGCTGATCTAATGGCGATAAATCTTTCCCCTTACGGGCTTATCCGGTATTAGCTCACGTTTCCATGAGTTGTTCCAAACCACTAGGTACATTCCCACGCGATACTCACCCGTCCGCCGCTCCCATTGCTGGGCGCTCGACTTGCATGTTTGAGGCCTGCCGCCAGCGTTCGTTCTGAGCCAGGATCAAACTCTCAAGTTATGATCCTAGAGACACAAACGCTGAATGCTATTTTTTTGCGTGTTCGCATTCACTGCTTTGACGAGGTTTGATCTTCCAGGCCCCGTCAGGACCAGAAAAACCGAACATCTATAAAAGTATGTGTTTGCAAAGGAACGCGAGCATTCAACATTAGCGCTCGATTTGAAACCTGTCAGATACTTGATCCGACAGTGTGGCAAGCCGAGCCGCCGCCCACGTTCCCCTTCCTCGATCTACAATGTCAAACAACTACGCCCAAAAAACTCAAGTCTTACTTCGCTTTTTAGACGCCAAATCCGTTCGCCAGTGAGTGCCACCGGCGTGCGGCGTGGCGGCTGTATACGCACCACTCCCTTCACTGTCAAACGGCAATTCAAAAAAAATGGCCTAACAGCCCAACCTTTTCGTCTAAACCCCGCTTTTGCTGGGTTTTTTAACTATTTGTTTTTTGCCCCGCCCACGCACTAACTGTCGGTACAAGAACAACCAAAACCACCAGATACAGCCATAAACCACCATATTAGACGTTTGAGCCCAAAACCCCGTCGGCAGATTGTAGTGCCGTTCCCCCCGCTCAAACCCCTCATCGCACCGCGCCAAACGGAATCGATTCCCCGACCCACATCCAAAAAATTACGCCAAAATCACAAAATACCCCGCAATCCCTCACTAAATGCCGATCCCCCCCCCGCAGAATCGAGACGCCAGACGGTCTTTGGCCGGGCACATAAACGAAACGCGCCGGCAAAGCGGCGCGTTTCTTTCTATTCGTTGGCAGATCCGGCGTTTCGCTTGGCCCGCAGCTTGGCCCAATAGTCGAGTCGCTTCAGCACCTCGCGCTCGAAACCAACTTCCCGGGGGCGATAAAAGTTCTGCCGCGCCATCCCGTCGGGAAAATAGTTCTGGCCGGAAAAGCTGTCTTCGACATCGTGGTCATATTGATAGCCCGCGCCATAGCCCAGTTCTGACATCAGCTTAGTCGGCGCATTAAGGATATGGGCGGGCGGCATGACGGAACCGGTTGCCTTGGCCGCCGCCCGGGCCGCGTCGATCGCCACCTCCATCGCATTCGATTTCGGGGCGGTCGCCAGATAGACCACACATTGCGCCAGCGCGATTTCGCCTTCTGGTGAGCCCAGGAAATCATAGACATCCTTGGCCGCCAGTGCCTGCACCACGGCCTGCGGGTCGGCCAGCCCGACATCCTCGACCGACATGCGCACCAGACGGCGGGCGATAAACAGCGGGTCTTCCCCGCCCGTCAGCATCCGCGCCAGCCAATAGAGTGCCGCGTTGGGATCAGAGCCGCGCACCGACTTATGCAGCGCAGAAATCAGATTATAATGTTCCTCGCGCGACTTGTCGTAAGCCGGGGCGCGTTTTTGCACCATCGCGGCCAGCCCCGCGGTATCGAGCGGGGCCACCACCTTGAGGCTGGAAATTTCTTCAGCAAGATTAAGTAGATAGCGCCCATCGCCATCGGCCATCGCCCGAAGCGAGGCCCGCGCCTCGTCGGTCAGTTTCAGGGTTTCGCCGTAATGCCCCTCCACCCGCTGCAGCAGGGTTTCCAGCGCATCATCATCCAGCCGCTTCAGCACCAGCACCGTGGCGCGCGATAGTAAGGCCCCGTTCAGCTCGAACGAGGGATTCTCGGTCGTCGCCCCCACCACAATAACGGTGCCGTCTTCCATCACCGGCAGGAACGAATCCTGCTGGCTGCGGTTAAAGCGATGAATTTCATCGATAAATAACAGCGTGCCCTTGCCGGTGCGCCGAAGGGCGCGGGCGGCCTCGAAGGCCTTTTTCAGGTCGGCCACACCCGAGAAAACCGCCGACAACTGCTCGAACTGCAGGTCAAAGGCGTTGGACAACAGCCGCGATATGGTGGTTTTGCCAGTGCCGGGCGGCCCCCAGAAGATGATGGAGTGCGGGCGGTTCATCGCCACCATGCGGCCAATCGGGCCTTCCGGGCCGATCAGATGGTTCTGCCCCACCACATCGGCCAGCGTCTGCGGCCGCAAACGGTCGGCCAGCGGTCTGGGCGCCGTGTCTTCAAGCCCGGCAGACTGGAACAGATCGGACATCACCGCCCCTTACAGATATCCGGCGCAGAAATACTGCGAACAGAAGGGGAACGCAAGCACATCCCCCGAAATCCAGACCAAAAGCCTATCCAATCCCTATCAGCACCAGTCCAATTTAGCCGGAACCGCCCGACGCAGCATTCCACCCAGAGACCAACGCCGGTGGCCCCCATTAAACGCGATTACATAAAAACCGTAGCGATCAGAAACCAGAAATAAAATTACATGGGCAGGAAATAAAACCCTCTAAATCCCCGCACAAAACGCTTTAAAACCGCCCCATTACCCACCCAGACCGTATTATTGGCTCGCCACAGGTTATAACCTAAATTATAACTCCACATCGGAGGCGACGATGACGACCCTGAAACTGCGTGCTGTCGGCAAATCGACCGGGGTGATCTTCCCGAAAGAGCTTCTGACCAAACTCAACGTCCGCGCGGGGGACGAAATCCATGTCGTCGAAACCAGTAACGGCATTTTGCTGACGCCATCCGATCCTGATACCGCCCGCACCATCGAACAGGCCATCGCATTTGCCCGCGAAGGCATGCGGGACTATCGCGAGGTCTTTGAAGTGCTGGCGAAATGAGTACCCCGGGCCAAGTGATCTGGGTGCCCAAGCTGGCGGTGCTGGGTATGCATCAGGACAGCCTGACCCTGTTTGGTGGCCTGCCGGGAATCCGGGATGAGGGCGCACTCGATGCCGCCCTCGCCCGCCCGCAGCACAAACAGGCCTGCGAAAACAGCCTTGCCCAACTTGCGGCGGCCTATGCCTTTGGCGTCACCAAGAACCCTCCCTTTATAGATGGCAACAAACGTACCGCACTGGCCTGTCTGATCGCGTTTGCCGGGCTGAACCAGTATCGGCTGGTGGCCGACAAGATCACCCTGACCCACGCCATGCTGGCGCTTTCTGGTTCGGAACTGTCGGAAGGCGATTTTGCCACCTTCGTCGCAAACCATCTGCAGCCGCACTGAAACAGCCCTGCGCTCCACCCTACAAATGACGGGGAAGAGAAGCCCCATACTGTCCGCATACAGATTGCCATTCCCGGCGCGAACGGATTGCGCAGCAATGTGTTCGCGGGAAGGGAAACCAGGTGGTGCCGTGTTTGCGGCCTGACAGAATGCGCACTGCGAACA
>JBAVPS010000498.1:0-5735 GCA_049693315.1 Rhizomicrobium sp.
GGTGCCTTCATAGGTCGTGATGGAGTCGAGGAACTGGCCATCGAGATCCCCGCCAGTATCGAACGCACCCCACCAGTCGACATAGCTGAACAGCATGTTGTTGGAATTGCTGTTACGATATCCGTTATACATAAATTCAAATGTATAGAGAGACTTATCGTTCGGCTGCCACTGGAACGCTGCGTTCATATTCGGGCGGGTTGTTTTGCCCTTATTGTCCGAAATGAAAACGGCATCACGTGACAGAACATACGGTATAGATATTGAATTTCCGGTCGTGGTGCTGCTGGTGGCGCTGGTATATTCGTTCGCCGTAAGTGTAGCGCCCGCGGCTTCTGACAGACCATTAATCAGACCGGGTTGCCAGATGTTGACCTGAACCGTCTGGTCATCCACCACATAGCTTGGTGAATACTTATTCAGTGGGCTCGAGGAATATGTCGAATAGATCCGCTGTCCCGCAAAGAAGACCTGTGTACCGTCGCTGGTGTAAACGTCGGACGATGCAAACGGCACCATTGCGCCCGGCGTCGCACTTTCGTCGCGGTAATGAATGGTCGACCAGCTGACGTTCGCCAGGACACCGATCTTGCCGATGCGCGTATTCCAGGTGTCGCTGATCAGTGCACTGATATTGGGGTCAAAGGCCCCGGCCTTTTCCTGATAGGTTTCACGTACCTGTGTCGAGAATTTGAAACCATCAAAATCAAACGGACGATGCGACTTGACGTCAATCACGCCACCGATGCCAGATTCAATCTGATCGGCACCACGCGTCTTATAGGCATCCAGGCGGCTGACCAGCGTGGCCGGCATATCCTGTACCGAGAAATAACGCCCGTTTGATGTAAAAACCTTACGGCCGTTCCACGTCGTTTCAATATCCGACATACCACGGATCGACAGTGTACTGACTTCACCACCGGCACGGTCAGTAACCTGTACGCCGGAAATACGCTGCAGTGCTTCAACAATATTGTTATCAGGAAACTTACCGATATCCTCGGCCGAAATGGATTCCACCACCTGTGTGGATTCGCGCTTTACCTCAAGGCCTTTCTCAAGGCTGGCGCGGATGCCGGTGACAACAACCGTTTCCATGGTTGCGTTGTTAGCGGTCTGTGCCCCGGCCTGCATCGCCACAAGGCCAAGTGCAAGTGCGGAAACTGATCCAAATAAGAATGTTTTTCTTTTCATCTAGTCCTCCCCAAAATGTCTTAGTCGACATTTGCTTTATCTTCGCCAGCCATACCGGTGCGGTATCGGCTGCAAAATATCCGTACAGAGAGGATATGTGTCGGGGGCGAAACGTTCTTCGCGTCCGGTTCCCCGGATCTTGGGTTTTATCTGTATATGCGTAAGGCGCAGGTACACAGATTTCAGGCACACAGTGCGTGTTGCAGAGACAACAATTCCCCATTACGCCTGACGCAGATGGTCAGCCGCTTTCACGGAACTATCGGTCCCGGCAGCAATACGGTGTGCTTGCCCCTAGATCAGGATTGTTTTGGTCCCACCATATCTTCTGTCACGAACTCACGTGCGGTGCGCAACGTAACCCCGCGCCCCAATTACTTAGACAATTCTGAAATAAACTATTTATTGACAGACAAATATAGCAATCTTCGGTGGTGCTGTGGTTTTTGCCAAATGTGTTGTAATCTTGTCTCGGCATTGCGAGCCAATGGCAGGCTTGCGTTTTTAAATTATAACACACTGAAATATATAGATATTTTTTCCGTATCAAAGTGTGTTTTTCCCTTGGGGCGGGACGTAAACGCTGTCAATTAATGCTTCTGATTGTTGGTGCGGTGGCTGGTCGGGGTTCTGGGCTAATTTTTTTGCAGAGGCATTTTAATAACTCACACAAAAGCGAATCTGTCCTGCGCCATCGGATAAAGCTTGCTGAGCGCCTGCCGCGCGGTGAATTTTGGACATTGTATGACAATTGAACCCTTACTGGGGGAAGGTTCTCAAATTGTCGCCATGCGTGAAATTGCGGGATTATGGCAAATTGTGGTGCTGTTATATCACATTGCGATCTATCGTTGGCTCAGTGTGCTTCTCCCGCTTGTGTCGAACGGCAAAAAAGCTTAATCTTAAATGTCTGAGTAATGAAGTTGCGTTGCGAATTGAGCGTTCCAGCAGAGGACGCGCGCGCAAGGCACAAGGGGAGGTTATGTGATGACGTTCAAAAAGCTCTTATGGAGTGGTGTGTCTGCTGCGTCGCTGGTTCTGGTGGCCGGGGCTGCTTTCGGCCAGGATAGCGACACCATGGAAACCGTCGTGGTGTCTGGTGTGCGCGCCAGTCTGGCGACATCGCTGGAAATCAAAAAGAACGCCACGCAGTTCGTTGATTCCATTGTTTCGCAGGATATCGGCAAGCTGCCCGACAACACCATCATTGATGCCATGCAGCACATCACCGGTGTGCAGGTGCAGCATGCCAGTGGCGCTGGCGAAACCGGCACATTTTTGATCCACGGCCTGCCGGATATCGCGACGACGATTAATGGCCGTCAGATTTTCACCACCACGGGCCGTACGATCTCGCTGGCCGATATTCCGGCCGAGCTGCTGTCCCGCGTTGATATTCACAAGTCTGCCGAGGCCAACGATCTCGAAGGCGGCATCGCCGGTCTGGTCAACGCCCAATTCCGCCGCCCGCTCGATTTTGATGGCGCGATGGTCGCTGGTGGCCTGAACGGCACCTATAGCTCGCAGGCTAAGCATGTCGATCCCGACGCCAGCCTGCTGCTGAGTGACCGTTGGAAGACCAAGGTTGGTGACGTCGGCGTGCTGTTCGATGTCAGCTATAACAAGCGTCATTACCTCGATTTTGATGCGTTCAACTATTATTTTGGCAATTCTGCGACACTTGGTGGCGTGACGGCGAAAACCCCGGAAACCCTCGGTGCCATCTCGTATCCGGGCAGCCGCGAACGTATTGGCAGCAATCTGTCGACCCAGTGGCGCCCGACCGAAAACACCGAAGTCTATGCCGAGGTGTTTTACACCCGCTATCGTAACAATAACGAAGTTAACTATCTGATTGGTTTGCCTGGTAAAGGTACGGGGGTTTCCGCGCTCACTACTGTCACCGATCCGGATGGCAACACGGTGATGAAATCGGAAACGGCAAGCGATCTGTTCCAGCTGACCAGCAACCAGTCTTATCGCGATAAAACTGATACGGTGCAGGTTTCGACCGGGGCGTCCTGGACCGATGAAAAGCTGACCCTGTCGACCGAAGTCAATATCACCTACAGCAAATATCATCGTCAGGGTGTCATTCTTGATACCGGCGTCTATGTGCCGCTTTCTTTCGATACTAACTATAACAATTCCGGCACGCCCAATATTACCCTGGCGGATTCAAGCTATGAATCCACCCTGATGGACGGTGCCAGCTACCACCCGACTCAATTCTACGATCAGTGGACCCGTTCGTCGGGCAGCGAGACCGATTGGAAGACGGACGGCAGCTATACCTTTGGTGAAACCGGCATCAAATCGGTCGATTTCGGTGTGCGTTATGCCAACCGTTTCGGCAAAAACCGGGCAGATAATGGCGGCGTGTTGAGCTGCTATAACAGTGCAAGCTCCTATTCTCAGGCCGATACCCAGTATGCGGCAGAAGTCGCCGCTGCCCGGTCCGAGGCTTGCGGTTACGTCAGTGATTCGTCCAGCGAGTGGTGGACCGTCAGCATGGAAGACATCCTGCCGGGCTCGATGTCGGCTTCGCGTGGCTCGTTCATGAAGGGTGCCACGGATTGGGGTGTGCGCAAGTGGATGACGGTCAACGGCAAATATGCCATGAGCCACATCAAGGATATTCGCGCCGCCTTTGGTCAGTCGACCGATGAACCCGATGCGGACCCCAGCAATACTTTTGGTGATCGTGAAATCACCTGGAGCGGCTACGGCAAAGTCAATTATGGTTTTGACGTTTTCGACATGCCGCTCTCCGGTAATGTTGGCATGCGGGTCGTTGAAACCAAGTCGACGCTGAATGCCTATGACTATTCGCTGGAGATGACGGATACAAACAGCGATGGCGTCTATGACGTGTACACCAAGACCTACACGCCGGTAACGACCAAAAAAGACATCGTCGACTGGATGCCCAGCCTGAATACCAAACTTGCGGTGCGGGATGATCTGGCGGTTCGTCTGGCTATTGGTCGCACGGTTACCCGCCCGACCTTCGCGCAGCTTAATCCGGCACAGTCGCTGTCCAGCGGTGGTCTGACCTATGCAGCCACCGGGTCCAGCGGTAACCCGGATCTGGCACCGGTAAAATCCAACAACTTCGATCTGGGGTTGGAGTATTATTTCGGTACGCAGAACAGTGTGACGGCGTCGGTTTTCTATCGCCAGATCATTGGGTATGTCCAAACCAATACCACGACGGAAGTCATCGACGGTACTTCCTACACCATGAGCAAGCCGCAGAATGGTGGTCAGGGCTTCCTGCAGGGGTTGGAACTGAGCTACACCCAGTTCTATGACTTCCTGCCCGGCTTCTGGAGTGGTTTGGGCCTGCAAGCCAATGCCACCTTCATCGAAGGTCACACCGAAACCAGTGCGACTGATACCGAACGCGTGCCCTATACCAACGTGTCCAAATATTCCTGGAACCTGATTGGTATCTATGAACGGGGTCCGTTCTCGATGCGTGCGGCGTATAACTGGCGCAGCAGCTTCCTGGTGGCTTACACGCTGAGTGATGCGACCTCGATCAATCCGGCGTCGGCTTATGCCAAGCCCTATGGCACGCTCGACTTCTCGGCCAGTTACGATCTGAAAGAGACCGGGCTCACCTTCACCATCGATGCCACCAACCTGACCGGCGAGATCTATCGCGATACCTTCGGTAAGGGCAGTTACGCGGATGTTTACCCGCGCGATACACGCTCATTTGATCAGACGATCCAGATCGGTGTGCGTTATAAAATGAATTAATTCTGCTATTCCATTATACTGATGATGCGGCACGGAAGGTTTCCGTGCCGCATCTGTATTGGCCTGATTTTATTGTGGGGCAGGCCCGATAATAATAATCATTACGATTTAGGGAAACCAACCATGCAAAGTCTAACAGCGTTGCGCGCCTTCGGTTTTGCCGCTGCGGCCATGCTGGTGCTGTCTGGGGCCACCGCTGCGCCGGTGGAGGGCACCAGCCTGACCATTCATGCCGACAAGCCCGGGGCCGTCATTAACAAAAACGTTTATGGCCAGTTTTCGGAGCATCTGGGTACCGGAATTTATGGCGGCATTTATGTTGGCGAAAATTCGTCGATTCCCAACACCCATGGGTTCCGCAACGATGTCGTTGCGGCTTTGAAAGATTTGCATGTGCCGATGGTGCGTTGGCCGGGCGGTTGCTTTGCTGACGAATATCATTGGCGTGAGGGCATTGGCCCCCGTGATAAGCGTGCCATTCGCGTAAATCATAATTGGGGCAGTGTGCCGGAAGATAATTCTTTTGGCACGCATGAATTCTTCGATTTGATTGGCATGATTGGCGCAGATGCCTATGTCAACGCCAATGTCGGTACCGGCAGCCCGGCCGAGGCGGTTGACTGGCTCGAATATATGACCGGCGATCAGGACACCACGCTGGCACGTGAACGAAAAGCCAATGGCCGTGATAAGCCGTGGAAGGTTTCCGTCTACGCCATTGGGAACGAGACCTGGGGCTGCGGCGGCAATATGCGGCCGGAATATTATGC
>JBAVPS010000499.1:0-12497 GCA_049693315.1 Rhizomicrobium sp.
ATTTTCTGCTCGCGCAGAACCCCTGTAATGAATAGGTCCTGACCCTAGCCGCTGTTTGCGTATATGTCTGATAGCCTCTTTATGAAAAGCTAATGACAGGCGCTGATGGTGGTGCTGTCTGCGGGTCAGGGTACAACCTGCGCGAAGGTGTCGCGTTCATTGGCCGTCAGGGTATTTTTGGCGATGCTCATGGCGTCGAAGCTGATCGTGTCACTGTCGACATCGCCATCGGCTTTTATAAACGTAATATCTTCAACAAAGCGTCCGCCATGGATGCGGATTTCACGGAACGGCATCAGCGGATCGCCCCAGTGCCGTGGCACCAGGCTCATGCGCCAATGCGCGGCGCGCCCGCTTTGATCGATGCGGAAGGTTTTATTTAAGCTGGCGATATCGCCGGTAAGCAGATTCCCCAGCATGGCATAGAGTTCGCCGGCGGTGGGCAGTTTCTGAAACGAGGGGCTTGCCGATTTTGGCTCGCCGCGGGTTTGTACCAGCCCGGTCCGGGTGACGATAATGGTGGTGGCAAACGGTTTGGTGACGTTCCAGATCAGGCCATTGGCGGGTGCGATGGTGAAATCACCCTCGGTATGCAGGGTTTTGTTGATGTCTTTAAGCTGACGGGTCTGCACGAAATGACCGCGCAGCACATCGCCGGGGTGGATCGGCGTCGGGGCGGGGACATCCTGCGCCGCTGCGCCGGTCAGGCACAGCCAGAGCAGCAGAAATGCCGCAAACGCACGATTCATAATCGGGCCTTACCCTTTTGCCTGCCAACGCGCATAATCTACGCCCTGGTGCCGGATTGGCAAAGGGCCCAGCGTACAAACTATACGGCCTGCCGGGGCGGCAAAAGGGCAGACGTGGATACGGAATCTCTCAAGGTGCAACCAGAACAGAATTTCAGCGCGCAAGTCCTTTGGTCCATGGTGCGGCTTGGGGCCGATGTGTCGGTCGATGCGCTGATCGGGCGGGCACAGCTGGAAGATATGGCCGCGATGGCCGGGCGGCGGGCCGATAAGGGGCGCGTGGCGCTGGCCGCAAGGGGGCTTTTGCGCAGCGTGCTGGCTGTGGCCGGTGGCCCGACCGATTGGCATATCCGCCCCGATGGGCGTGGCAAGCCGTTTTTGTTTGCCGCCGATGGCACGGCGGGGCCGCATCTGTCGCTGTCGCACAGCGGTGACTATGTTGCCGTGGCGGTATCGCAGCGCATGGCGCTGGGCATAGATGTCGAGGTTTACCGGCCACGGGATTTTGCCCGGCTGGCCGCCTATGCCTTTGGCCCGCAGGAGGCGGCGGTGGCAAGCCAGAGCGCGGCGGATTTTTACCGGCTGTGGACGTTACGCGAAGCAATGGGCAAATGGGACGGTCAGGGCCTGCGTCTGGCCGCCGATGGTCAGGACCGCATCGCCGACCCACATGCCAGCGGCATCTGGTCTGATGGCGCATGGCATTTGTTCCACGCTGCCGGGGATGATGTCAGTCTGGCGATTGCCTGTCAGGGGGATGCGGCGTGGCAGGCGGCATCGCTTTGCCGCCTCACCCCGGCAGAACTGCTATAATTTTCAAGGTTTTGGATGGTTTTTGGCCCAGCCCGCATAGAGTTTCAGCGCCTTGGCCGGGCCTTCGTTGAACCAGCTGTACCCGTTGCGCCGTTCTTTCGAGATTTCATTGACGGCATCGTGGATGGTCTTGTCACGATCCCCGAAACGGGGCTGGAAGTCTGTGGTGTAATAGCGCGACCAGATGGGGCCTGCACCGGCTTTGGCTTCAAGATGGCGGCCATCCGCATCTGGTTTGGTCCAGACATAGCCATAGATCGCGGCCTTTTGCAGCCAGCCTGCGGCACCGTGAATGGCCCGCACCAGTGCGGGCGACGGATTGGGCAGGTGCATCAGATAGATCAGCAGATCAGCACTTTCGTCGCTGGATGGCAGGGCGGGTTCAAAGTTGCGCGCCGCCACCGGAACCAGCGTCAGGCTGTCATGCTGCTGGCCCCACACGGTGGGCACACCATTCACCACAATCTGGGTTTTCAGGATGACATCCAGCGCCTTGGTGGCCGCGATGCGGGCTTTGGCGCGGGTTTCGGCTGGCACAAAGTCATAGGCATTGGCGTCATTGTCGGCCACCGCCGTCAGCACCTCGGCGGCCTGCGAAATGGCATCGTCGTTATAGGTGATGGCGTCGTGATAGCCGCCCTGCAACGGCCAAACCTGCGGCCAGCCACCATTGGGAAACTGTGCGGCCAGCAGATAGCCGATACCTTTGAGAATGCTGGCGCGATAGCTGTCGCCGGCCTTGCCGGGCTGGGCGGCAGCAACGCGGGTCAGAAAGCGGATCTCGGTCGTGGTGGCGTTGTTGTCGAGGGTGCCGACATAGTCCCAGTTCCTGTCGCGCGGGGTGTCAAAATCCCCCGCGGTCAGATGGGCAGAAAGATTGTTGCCGACATAATCCTGGCCGGGCAGGCGTAAAGGGCCGCTGCGGTCGGCATTCTTGCCCCAGCCGCCTGCCGGGGTCTGAAAGGACACAATCACGTCCGCGATATGACGGGCCTCGGCCCCGGCATACCAGAGCGTATCCTTGTTCAGCGGCATCGATCCGTCATGGGTGTGCTCATTAGGGGCTTGGGGCAGCGGGCCGGTCAGTTTGGCCCGTTCGGCGGCCAGCGTGGCCTTGTCGGTGGCGCGCTGGGCTTCGGACCGGGCAAGATAGGTTTGCCATGCGGGCTGTTGATCGGCCGGTAAGGCGGCGATGCGCTGCAGGGTGAGCGAGGGTGGCGGGGCACTGCTGCCCACCACCGCGGCCGCCGCCGGTGCGGCGGATGACAGAATGGCAGCCAGAACAAGAAGCTTTACGTGACGCATGGTTCCCCCCGGATATGTATATTTATATTTTTGACACCGGTAGCAATAATAGCATGGCTGGCGCAAAAGAAAAGAACGCCGGGGGTGGTACAGGTGACCGCAGCATAAGAATTCAAATTAACAACTTATAATTGTCTTGTGGTGGTGGTATATCTTTTGGTTGTCGTACATGTATACGGCATACTTAAAGTTGCAACCTGGAGGGGTAAGCGCCATGCATCCTGTCGTGAGCAAACTGCAGTATTTGATCAAAGAAAATGAAGGCTGGGAAAAGCGGTTTCAAGATGCTGTCGATGCGGCGGATGGCGATGGCATCATCGGTATGAAGGCGCTTAAGAATACCGACGGATATCTGCAATGGATTGATGAACTGTTGTATTGGGTGCCGACGGAGAATTTCGCCGGCAAGGAAATTTATAACCGGATCTGCGAATTTTATTTCGTGCTCGACAAACCATCGCTGCGGGCACTGCAGAACAAAATTGCCCCCAGTGCACGGGTCGCACCGCTCACCCCCTTATCGGCCTGGATGGTGGAATATGCCGACGCCTGGGGGGCGTTTCTTGATACCCCGGAATCGATCAGCGATGTGGCGCTGGAAAGTTTCGAGCGCTCGCCCAAATTCAATCTTGAAGAATATATGGCCCCGCCGAGCGGCTATCGTACCTTCAACCAATTATTCGCCCGCCACGTCAAACCCGGCATGCGGCCGATTGCGGCGATTGATGATCCGCACGTCATCGTATCGGCGGCGGATTCGACCTTTGTCGGCTGGTGGCAGGTTCAGGAAAACTCGGCCATCACGGTCAAGGGCATGTACTGGTCGATCATGGAGCTGTTGGAGGATAGCCCGTTCCGGGATCGTTTCCGGGGCGGTATCTTCATGCACAGCTTCCTCAACACCACCGATTATCACCGCCTGCATGTTCCGGTCAGCGGCACGGTGCTGGAATCGCGTGTGATACCCGGTCAGGTCTATCTTGATGTCGAAGCGGTGCCGGTCGAGACCGATGAAAATGGCGTGGTCCATAATCGTATCCGGGCCATCCGTCAGTTCGATGCCGAAGACGCGACTGGCTATCAGTTCGCCCAGGCACGCGGTCTGTTGGTGCTCGACACCGCCATTGGTCTTGTCGCGGTGATGCCGATCGGTATGGCGCAGGTGTCCTCGGTGGTGATGACGGCCGAGGTCGGCAAGACCCTGCACAAGGGCGAGGAGTTTTCCTATTTCCAGTTCGGCGGCTCCGACCATATCGTCTTGTTCGAAGCGGCCAGTAATGTTGCGCTCAGTGCGCAGCCCAATGTGCATTATAATCAGGGGCAGGTTATCGGACTGGCCTATCCCAATTCATAAACGATAATCCCGGCTTCGCGTGGGGCAAACCTCACGCGAGGCGGGGCTTGCTATCGCCGCACCATTTCCCGTATCCCCGTGTGATGGATGGTTTTTGCGTAGCGGGTATCAATGGCTAAAACGTCGGCGTCAGATCCCAATGCCATGCTGGCCGAGGCGGTAAAGCTGCATCAGTCGGGCGATCTGGCAGCGGCGATCCGCCTCTATCGCAAGCTGGTCAAGCGCTTTGCCCCCAATGCCCAGACGCTTTACTTTCTCGGCACGGCGCTGTCGCAGCAGGGCGATCTGATCGAAGGTGTCTATCTGCTGGGCCAGTCGCTGGCGCTGGCACCGGATCAGCCGGTGGTGTGGTCCAACCGGGCGGCGGGGCTGCAGCGGCTTAAGCGGTATGATGAAGCGCTCGAAGCCTGCGCGCGGGCGCTGGCGCTCGATCCGGCCTCAGCCGATGCCTATGTCAATCAGGGCAATGTTCTGCTCGATCTGGGCCGCTATGACGAGGCGCTACAGGCCAGCGATCAGGCCATTGCCGTGGCCGGGGATTTTGCCGAAGCCCATTGCAACCGGGGTGGCGCGTTGCAGATGCTGGCGCGCCGGGACGATGCACTGGCAGCCTATGACCGGGCCATCGCACTGGAACCGAAAAATGGCCGGGCTTACAGCAACCGGGCGGCGGTTCTGATCGCCTTGCACCGGCCGGATGCGGCGCTCGCCGACTGCGCACAGGCACTGGCCTGTGATGGCAAGGATGCCGAGGCCTATGTCAACCGCGCTATGGCGCATAAAGCGCTGGGGGCGCTGGAGGCTGCGGCGGCGGATTTCGATCAGGCCATTTTGCTGCGGCCCGATTATGCCACTGCCCACTGGAACAAGGCGCTGCTGGCTTTGCTGCGCGGGGATTTTGCCACCGGGTGGAAGGGCTATGAATGGCGCTGGCGTCGCCCGCCCTTATCGGCGCAGCTGAAAAAATATCCCCGCCCGCTGTGGCTCGGCGATCGCCCGCTTAGCGGCAAAACCGTGCTGCTGCATGCCGAGCAGGGCCTGGGCGATACGATCCAGTTCTGCCGCTATGCCCCGATGGTGCAGGCGGCGGGGGCGCGGGTGATCCTGGAAGTCCCGGCCCCGTTGCTGCCGCTGATGGCCAGCCTGCCGGGTGCGGCGGATATGGTGCTTGCGGCAGATGGTTCCGGGCTGGCCTTTGATCTGCACTGCCCGCTGATGAGCCTGCCGCTGGCCTTTGCCACGCGGGCAGAAAACATTCCGGCTGCAAGCCCCTATCTGTCGGCGGATGCGGATCACGCAGGCCTGTGGCGCCAGCGTCTGGGCCAAAAGAAACGGCCCCGGATCGGTCTGTGCTGGTCGGGGCGGGCCGAGCATGTCGATGACGGCGCGCGCTCGATGGCGCTGGACCGCTTACAGGATATGTTCGATCTGCCGTTTGATTTTCATATCGTGCAAAAGGATATCCGCCGCCGCGATCAGGCCATTGTGGCCGGTGATCCCCGCCTGCACGATCACAGTGCCGCCCTGACCGATTTTGCCGACACCGCCGCCCTGATCGGCGAGATGGATCTGCTGTTATCGGTCGACAGCGCGGTTGCCCATCTGGCCGGGGCCATGGGCAAGCCGGTCTGGTTACTGCTGCCCTGGCTGGCGGACTGGCGCTGGCAGATGGCGCGGGCCGACAGCCCCTGGTACCCCGGCATGCGGCTGTGGCGGCAGGAGGTGGCCGGTGACTGGGCCGGGGTTCTGGATCGCGTAATGGCCACCCTGAAACGCGATGGGCCGCCATTGTCGTGATAGTTGTCATAAACGGGGTCCGTGAGTCTGGGTTTTCCTTGCCCCCCAATCCGGGGTATAAGCGCCGGGTGTCGTGCAACTAAAGCTTAGGGTGCCTTTTCGGTGCGGATATTGATCATCGACGACGAGGAGCTGGCGCGGGCGGAAATCCGTCTGCTGCTTACCCGCGAGGCCGATATCGAAATCGTCGGTGAATGCGCCAATGCGATGGAAGGCATTGCCGCGATCCACAAGCTGAGGCCCGATGCGGTGTTTCTGGATATTCAGATGCCGCGCATTTCGGGGCTGGAAATGCTGCCGATGATCGATCCCGATCACATGCCGCATATCGTTTTTCTGACCGCCTATGAAGAATATGCCCTTAAGGCGTTTGACGAAAATGCCTGCGATTATCTTCTGAAGCCGGTGCAGGAAGCCCGGCTGGCCAAGACGCTGGAACGGTTGCGCCATCTGATTGCCGGTTCTGATGCCCCCGCCTTGCCACCCGAGGCCGGGCAACCCTTAAACCATATTCCGTGTACGGGGCTTAATCGCATCCGGCTGTTGCGGCTGGACGAGGTCGAGGCCATCACCTCGCGCGCCAGCGGGGTTTACGTCATCGCCACCGACGGGCAGGAGCATTTCACCGAACTGACATTGCGCACGCTGGAAGAACGCACCGGTCTGATCCGCTGCCATCGCCAGTTCATGATCAACCCCGATCAGATCCGCGATATTACCCTGGCGGAAAATGGTTCGGCCTCGATCCAGACCCATGGCGGGCGCAGCATTCCGGTCAGCCGCCGCTATTTGGGTGGTCTGAAAGAACATCTCGGTCTGCGCTGAAATTCACATCCCCTTTTGTAAAAAAAACGGCCCAGTTTCCTGGGCCGTAAGTTTTCGGGTCGAGAGCCTTCCTGTAGTACTTAGGCTGTAGGTATTTAGGCTGTACGTATTTGGGATGCGTTTCCTACCTGTGTTTTTTAGTTACCGGTGTGGTTTATTCCCCGGCAGCGGTGGCAATGGCGGCCATCGGCACGTTCTTTTCGCCCGCGCGCGGCCACAGTTCGATCCAGCGTTTGATAGCGCCGATCAGGATGACAAGGCCCAGCACCATGATGATGATCGAGATCACACCGTTGACCGGGTTAAAGCCCTTGGACGCTTCGTTCAGATAGACATGGGCGATCATCCAATAACCGGCATAGTTCACCGTGACATAGAGGTAGGCCAGCGGTACCAGGCAGGTCAGGGCATATTTCCATTTGCGTGACAGCCGCAGAATGATGGTGGCACCGATGATCAGACCGAGCGAAGCCATCATCTGGTTGGATACACCGAACAGTGCCCAGACCGAGTTGATGTCGCCGGAGTTCAGCAGATAGCCCCACAGCACACAGGCGATGACCGAAGCGATGATGGCACCGGGCATCCAGTCGATGCGCTTCATCGGCGGATAGACGTCGCCGATCATATCCTGGATCAGGTAACGGGCGACCCGGGTGCCGCTGTCGACGGCGGTCAGAATGAACACGGCTTCAAACATGACGACGAACTGGAAGAAATACGCCGCCAGATGTGAGAACCAGCTGAGCTTGGTGAAGATGACGGTCATGCCGACGGCAAGTGTCACCGCACCACCGGTACGACCGGCCAGATTCATGCCGATTTCCTGCTGCAGGCGCGGCAGATCAACCACATGCATGCCCAGTTTGGCGAAGACATCCGGGGCAGCGTTGATGGCGAAATAGTCGGCCATCGGCAGCGAGGTGGCCGCGATCAGGGCCAGCACACCGACGACGCATTCGACCAGCATCATGCCAAAGGCGACCGGCATGATGTCGCTCCATTTATCGACCAGCTTGGGGGTGGTGCCCGAACCGATAAAGGCATGGAAGCCCGAGATGGCACCGCAGGCGATGGTGATCGAGATGAACGGCCACACCGGGCCAGCCATCACCGGGCCATTACCATGAATGAACTGGGTCAGGGCCGGGAACTGGATTGCCGGGTTGACACAGATTACGCCGATGATCAGTGCACCGAAGACACCGATCTTCATGAAGCTGGACAGATAGCCACGCGGGGTCAGCAACAGCCAGACCGGCAGGGCCGAGGCCAGGAAGGCATAGATCGGCAGGGCCAGAGCGACGGTGTGGTGGCTATAGTTGAACCAGCTGGCCAGCGGGCCGGACTGGATATAGGGACCGGCCAGCACCGAAGCGGCAATTGCGATCAGGCCGACATAGGTGGCGATTTTGGCATTGCCGCCCATTTTCTCGTAGAGGCCGACCAGCACCGCAATCGGGATGGTCATGGCAACCGCAAAGGTGCCCCAGGGGTTTTGTTCCATCGCGTGCACAACGACAAGCGACAGGCCCGCCATGGTGATGGTGATAATGAACAGCATCGACAGCGCGGTGCAGATGCCCGCCACCGGCCCAAGCTCGGCCTTGGCGACTTCTGACAGCGAACCGGCCCGGTGCTTCATTGATGCAAACAGGACGACGGTATCATGAACCGCGCCGCCCAGTACCGCACCGATCAGAAGCCAGAGGAAACCGGGCAGATAGCCAAACTGTGCGGCCAGTACCGGGCCGACCAGTGGCCCCGCCGCGGCGATGGCGGCGAAATGCTGACCGGAGTTTACCCATTTACCGGTCGGGACATAGTTGCGTCCGTCTTCGAGGGTGTGTGCCGGCGTCGGGTCTTTGTCGTTGATATTGAGAACTTTGCGAACGAAGAAGACGCCGTAGAAGCGATAGCAGAGCGCCAGAATACATAAGGTGGCGATCACAAAGGTAATTGCGTGTTGCACGGCCTGTAGGTCCTCTAATTACAGCGGGGACATATAGTGCGTGCGCCCGCCCGGGTGGGGGGGATCTGATAAGCGGTGCAGGGGCGTTTATAAGCGGTCGATGATTGGACTTAAGCGGTGGAACCATCCGGCCACGGATGGTCTCCCCAAACCCGAATCTGACACTTAAAATAGGGTTTTCTCGCTACGGTTTAATGGGTGCTTCGTGCGCCGGGTGCGCTAAAGGGCAGGCGCAGAATAATCTGCGTTACAACTTCCGGCTGACAGTTGACCGATAAACCATAGGGCGCGCCATAACGGTTGCGTGCCCGTTTATCGACCAGCGACATCCCCAGCCCATCGTCACCGGGGTGGGAAACGAACAGACCGGCATTATCTTCAACCATCACTACCAGATCATCGCCCTCGCGGCGGGCCGACAGGCGCACCCGGCCGGGGCCGATCAATTGCGAGGTGCCGTGTTTGATGGCGTTTTCGACCAGCGGCTGTAACGAAAAGGCGGGCAGATGCGCCTCGGCCAGCGCATCGGGCACGTCAATCACCACATCCAGCCGGTCGCGGAAGCGGGCCTTCTCGATTTCCAGATAGGATCTGACATGCTCAAGCTCGTCCTGCAGCGCCACTTCCTCGCCGGCGCGTTTCAGGTTCTTGCGGAAGAAGGTGGACAGGTTCTGCACCAGACGGCGGGCCTCGGTCGGGTCGATGCGGATGACCGCCTGAAGCGTGTTGAGTGCGTTGAACAGAAAATGCGGATTAACCTGCGCATGAAGCAGCTTGATTTCCGACTGGGTCAGCATCTGCTTTTGCTGTTCATAGCGCCCGGCCAGAATCTGCGCCGACAACAGGCGTGCAACGCCTTCGCCCAGCGCGCGGTTAAAGGTCGAGAACAGGCGTGATTTTGGCTCGTACAGCTTGATGGTGCCGATGACCGCGCCATCTTCACCCGCAAGCGGGATGACCAGCACCGCGCCTAAGGGGCAGGCGGGGCTGATCGAGCATTTGTAGGCAACCTCGTTACCATCGGCATAGATCACTTTATTTTCGGTAATCGCCTCGTGCGTCATGGCCGAGGTGATCGGCGTGCCGGAAATATGATGGTCGTCACCAATGCCAATAAAGGCGAGAATTTTTTCGCGGTCGGTGATCGCCACCGCGCCGACATTGGCTTCTTCATAGAGAATCCGGGCTACCGCAGCGCTGTTTTCGGCATTAAAGCCTTTGCGTAAGATTCCCTCGCACCGCGCAGCGATTTTTAAGGCTTTGGCGGAAAAAATCACCGAACTGGTTTCAGACAATTTGCGCCGGTCCAGAAGGATGCTCATGAACATGGTGGCGCCAATGGTGTTGGCCAGCGTCATCGGCAGGATGATGGCGGCAACCAGATGTTCGGCATCGGCATAGGGGCGGGCGACGATCAGAATGATCGCCATCTGGGCCAGCTCGGCCACCAGCGTGACCAGCGCCACCACCGGCGGTGATAACAGCCGGGCCACCTGATGACGGCGCATAAAATACAGATGCACCAGGCCGCCGATCAGCCCCTCGGCCGTGGTCGAGATGGCGCAGGCCAGCGCGGTGAAGCCGCCCATGGCATAACGGTGAAATCCCCCGGTGATGCCAACCGCCAGGCCAACGATCGGCCCGCCCAGCATGCCGCCCAGCACCGCGCCAATCGCCCGTGTGTTGGCAATGGCATCGCCGACCTGTTGGCCGAAATAAGTCCCCATGATGCAGAACAGCGAAAAAACGCCATAGCAGACCAGTTTGCGCCAGGGGCGCACCATCACCTGCATCAGCGGCAGAAACAGCGGCGTTTTGGAGAACAGATAGGCGATCACCAGATAAACGCACATCTGCTGCAATAGCCGCAGCACCAGATCAGCCCAGGCGAACATGCAAAAAATGCTCCGAATGGTTCGTCGGCCAGCTTAGGCCGTTTCACATGAAAAAACGATTCCGATGCGGAGCCCGGGGCCCCTGCCTTTGCCATAAAGTGGTTTTAACGCGTGAAAACCGTATTTTGAAGGCTGTGACGCTTTGGTCGTGATTGCAATCAATCCGTCACAAAACGATCCGACTACCTTCACGGGTCCCCCCTAATTTACCCCGCCCAAGCATGGGCACTGAATATTCGCACTGGATGTTGGCTTTGGGCCAAGCCCGTTGGGCCTGCTTCGGGTCTGCTGTCTGAAAGTCGTTGAGGGGAAAATGAAACTTAAAGCGCGTATTTTATGCGGGGCCGCGGTGGCCTTGTGGTCGGCTGTTGCCGCTAATGCGGATAATGCGGCCGATACCGATGCCGCCACCGGCATTGAAACCGTTGTTGTTCTGGGCATGGGTGAGACCAAACAGATCCAGACCATATCGCAGCCGGATATTACCCTGGCGGTGCCGGGAACCAGCCCGATTAAGGTGATTTCAAAACTGCCGGGGGTGAATTACGAAGCGGCAGATCCGTATGGCGCCTATGAATGGGCGGTGCGCATTTCGGTGCGTGGCTTCAACCAGAACCAGATGGGTTTTACGCTCGACGATGTGCCGCTGGGCGATATGTCCTATGGCAACCACAACGGCCTGCATATCAGCCGCGCAATCTCGTCAGAAAATATCGGTGGTGCCGACCTGGCGCAGGGCGCCGGTGCGCTGGGCACCGCGTCGACCTCGAATCTGGGCGGCACGCTGGCGTTTCATTCCGCCCAGCCGCGGTCCGAAGCCGGGGTTTACGCGGCATCAAGCTATGGCAGCGACAACACCTATCACGAATTCCTGCGCATCGACAGCGGTACGCTGGCGGGTGGCGGCAGCGGCTATGTCAGTTATGGCATACAATATGGCGACAAGTGGAAGGGTGATGGCACCCAGAAACAGCAGCAGATCAATGCCAAATATGTCCAGCCGCTCGGCACGCTGACGTTAAGCGGCACCTTCGATTATTCGATGCGTCGCGAAAACGACTATCAGGATCTGTCGCTCGCTCTTATTCGCCGGGTTGGCTACAACTGGGATAATATCTCCAATGACTGGCAGAAGGCGCTTCAGATCGCGTCGGTCTATCAGGCCAAGCCCAGCGGTGACTGCGCCGCCGTCGGCGGTGGTGATGGTTCGAACCAGTACCCCTCGCCGGTGCAATGCGTTGACGATGCCTATTATAACGCATCGGGTTTGCGCAACGATGCACTGGGCTCGCTGACGGCGAACTGGGATATCCTCAGTAATCTGACGTTACATGTCACGGGCTATGGTCATAACAACAAGGGCATGGGCACATGGGATACGCCTTATGTTTCCTCGCCCGATGGCACGCCGATGGCGATGCGCACCACCGAATATGGCATCAACCGCTATGGTGTGGTCGGCTCGCTTAAATGGACGTATCAGGACCATACCGTTGAAGCTGGCTATTGGTACGAGAACAACAACTTCCATCAGGCCCGGCGCTATTATGCCATGAGCGCGTCCAGCCCGCGGGGCGATCTGGTGTTCCCGAGCCATGCCTTCGCCACCTCCTGGGAATATAAGTTCAACACCGTGACGCAGGTCGTGCACTTGCAGGATACCTGGCAGGTGAGCGATGCGCTGAAAGTCGAATTCGGCTTCAAGGCGCAGAAAGTCAACAACGTCTCGCACGCGATTGTCGGCACCATCAGCGGGAAAATCGGCACCGAAGGGGACTTCCTGCCTC
>JBAVPS010000500.1:0-6607 GCA_049693315.1 Rhizomicrobium sp.
GTTTAATTCCGGCACCAGCTATGAACTGATGATCGTCAGCCTGCTCCATCCGGCGATCATTATCATTCTGTTATCAGGCGCGGCGATGTCGGCAGTGGGGCGGGAATTTTCCACGCGTGGATTTGGCCAGTGGATTGAAAGCCGCAGCGACGTACTACCCGCCCTGATCGGCAAGTTGTTGCCCTATCTGCTGTTATATTTTCTCTATGCCATGATTTGCTTGATCTGGCTCAGTGGCTGGCGCGGCTATCCGGTTCATGGCTCGTTGTCGCTGCTACTGTTGGGTTATGGTCTGATGCTGCTGGCCTATGCACTGTTGGGTGCGGCGATTGTGGCGGTCTCGCGTGATGTGGCTATGGCGCTGGGGGCGGCGGCGGTTTATGCCTCCTCGGCACTGGCGTTTTCCGGTGCGTTGTTTCCCATTCGGGGCGCGCCGCTATTTTCGCAAAGCTGGAATGCGGTGCAGCCCTACACCTGGTATAGCCAGATATCGGCCTCGCTTTGGCAGATGGGGGCACCGGACGGGGCGGTGCTGCGCCCGCTATTGATCCTGATGCTGATGGTTGTGGTGACCGGGGCTGGTGCATGGCTCGGGCTGGACTGGGCAGCCCGCGAAAAACAGCGGGGCACATTATGAGCTTCTTTGCGGCCTATTTCTCTACTTTGCGTGATATTGCCACCGACCGTACCGGCGTGATGATGCTGATCCTGTCGATCCTGATTTATTCACTGTTTTATCCGGTGGCCTACAGCCATCAGGTCACACTGCATGTTCCTGTGGCGGTGGCAGATCTTGATAACAGTGTTTTAAGCCGCAAGCTGGTGCAGGCAGCATCGGCGGTACAGGGTGTGACAGTGGTTGATCATGTCGGCTCGCAAGACGCGGGGCGGCGGTTGTTAGAGCGCGGCGATGTCGATGCATTATTGTGGATTGGCCCCGGGTTTGAACGTGATGTGCTGCAGGGCAAGGCTGGGGATGCTGCATTGTTTGGCAACGGTGCCTATCTGGTGCGAACCCGTGCGGCGCTGTCGGCGCTGGCCGGGGCACTCAATAAAACTGCGGTCGAGGCCGTGCATATGATGCTGCCTGCGATGGGCGTGCCGGAACGGGGGCCGGTGCAGCTGGCGGTCCATCCGCTTTATAATACTTTGGAAGGCTATGGCAGCGCGATCGTGCCCGGCGTGATGGTGCTGGTGGTGCATCAGACATTGCTCTTGGGCATCGGTCTGATGATGGCGACGTGGCGCGCCCGCTTCGGTGCTGGTATAGCGGTGAAATGGTTTTTCGCCCGGGCGCTGGCCTTTTTTACCATCGGCTGTGGTGGTCTGTTCTATTTCTGCGGCATGGCGTTCTGGCAGCAGGATTATCCCCGTGGCGGCAACATGGCCGGGCTTTTGCTGGCGGGGCCCCTGTTTGTGCTGGCCGTGGTGATGGCTGGGATGTTTCTGGGCAGCTTCTTCACCCGGCGCGAGCAACCGGGGCAGTTACTGCTGGCGACTTCGCTGCCGATCTTTTTCCTAACCGGTCTGTCCTGGCCGCAAACCCAGGTTACCCCCTGGCTGATTGGTCTGGCCAAGGCTTTTCCGGCCACCAGCGGTATTCACATCGTCGTAAAACTGGTACAGATGGATGCCTCATTATCCGAGGCTGCGGTCGAACTGACCAATCTGGCCATACTGGCGGCGGTGTTTGCCATGCTGGCATGGTGGCGTTTGTGCTGGCGGCCTGCTCGTAAGAAAGTCGTTGTATGATCCCTGACCGGCGTTCGTTTCTGGCGGCCACTGCTGCCATGATCAGTCTGGGCCCCGCCGCTTTGGCCAGCAAGGAAAAGACGATGTTTCGCATCGGGGCGATTGCCGATGTTCAGTATGCCGACAAGGCCGATGCGCCACCGCATTTCTATCGCGCCGTCAAGGCAAAGTTGCAGGCTGCGGTGGGCGAATTGAACCGCCATGACCTTGGTTTTGTCGTTCATATGGGCGATTTTATCGACGGCGGTTGGGAGAATTTTACTCCCATCAAGGCTGTTGCGGCTGAATGCCGTCATCCCTGGCATTTCGTACTCGGTAATCACGATTTCAATGTCGCCGACGATAAGAAGCTGCTGGTGCCGCAGGAACTCGGCATGCCGGGGCGCTATTACGATTTTGCCTGTGGTGGCTGGCATTTCGTCGTGCTCGATGGCAATGACCAGTCGACCTATGCCTGGCCTGCGGGCAGCACCAAAGAACGTGCGGCGCAGGACCTGCTCAAAAATACCTATCCGGCGGGTAAGCTGTGGAATGGTGCCATCGGGCCGCAACAGGCACAGTGGCTCGAAAACATCCTGACGGCGACGGACGGATCCGGTACGCCGGTGGCTTTACTGTGCCATTTTCCGATTTATCCGCCGGGGGATGAAAACATTCCGCTGTGGAATGCGGCGGCGATGGTGGCGGCAATTGAACCGCATCCGTCGGTCAAGCTCTGGCTCAATGGGCACGAGCATAAGGGTGGTTATGCCGAAAAAGCCGGCATTCATTACCTCAATCTGTGTGGCATGCTGGATACCGAACAAAACGCCTTTGCCGTGCTGGATTTCACCCCCGGCAAGATTGTGGTGCACGGTTATGGCCGCGAACCCAGCCGTGAACTGACGCTGCGCTAGAATTTTTCCTTCAGCGCGGCGATCAGGTCGCTGACCAGCCCTTCCCAGTCGCCGCGTCGGGCCTGCCGGAAAATACGGGCGCTGGGGTACCATGGGCTGTCGCACCGCTTGGTCAGCCAACGCCAGTCGGGTGCAAAGGGCAGGATCACCCACACCGGTTGGTGGAGCGCGCCTGCCAGATGCGCCACCGACGTATCAACCGTGATCACCAGATCCAGCTCGGCAATCAGCGCGGCGGTATCGGCATAATCGTGCAAATCCGCACAATGGATTTGCAGCTGGGGCAGGGCGCTTAACAGCGCGCTGTCATCCGGGCGGATGTCTTTTTGCAGGGCGTGAAATTCATACGGCTCAGCCAGCAGTGGGCTTAAGCGGGCCAGCGCCATAGACCGGGTGCGGTCTGGCACCAGACCGGGGCGGCCGGACCACACCAGCCCGATGCGTGCCCGGGTGTGTGGGCCAAGTTTTGCAGCCCACTGCGCCTGCCGCGCCGGATCGGCGGCAAGGTAGGGTGTATGGTTCGGAATGGTCTCAACCCGGGTGGCAAAGGCGGCAGGCAGGCTCATCAGCGGGCAGTGCAGATCAAAGTCGGGCAGGGGGGCGGGACCACCCTGTGTCAGCAGGGTAAAATCGCCCTTCAGTGTCGCCAGCAGTGGCAGCAATGGTTTAGGGGCCTCAAACAGCACCCGGGCACCGCTGGCGGCCACCATCGGCACATAGCGGCAGAACTGGATGGTATCGCCAAAGCCTTGCTCGGCATGCAGCAGGATGGTCTTGCCAGCAATCGGCTCGCCTTGCCACAGGGGGTGTGTGAAGCCGCGGGCAGCCGCCGGTGGCAGGGCACAGCGCCAGCGTTCTTCGAAATGCGCCCAGCCCGCTGTGTAATCACCCTGCAGCAGCTCGACCATCGAACGGTCCCAGCGCGCATCGGCATAGCCGGGTTTGTGGACCTCGGCCCGGGTATAGGCGGCAATGGCCTCGGGCAGACGGCCCAGCTCGCGCAGGATGTTGCCGTGGCAGCAATGGGCCTCGGCATAATCGGGGTAACGCTTCAGCGTCAGTTCGCACTCGATCAGGGCCTCTTCGGGGCGGGCCAGCTCGGTCAGTGCAATGGCGCAGTTGTAATGGCCTTCGCGCCCGGTGGGATCGAGGGCGGTAACCTGACGATAGGCCGCAAGCGCGTCTTCAGGGCGGCGCTGCGCCCGGAAGGCATTGCCACGATTGTTGTGGGCTCCGACATGGCGCGGGGCCAGCTTCAGCACATGGTCAAAGCCCGCCAGCGCGGCGGCGGGCTGGCCAAGCGACAGCTGCAGGCAGGCCCGGTTATAGAGCGCGTCGATATAGTCCGGGCGCAGCGCAATCGCCCTGTCGTAATCGGACAGGGCTTCTGTGTGGCGCTGTTGGGCCAGATACAAATTGCCCCGGTTGAAATGGGCGTCGGCAAAATCGGGTTTCAGGCTTAAAGCACGGTTGAAATCTTCCTCGGCCAGCGCCTGTTTACCCAGGCTCATGCGGGCGGTGGCGCGGTTGGCCAGCGCCAGCGGCAGATCGGGCTTCAGCGCCAGTGCGGTGTCGAGCAGCGTTTCCGCCCCCGCCGCGTCGCCACATTGCAGGGCGGCGGTGCCAGCCAGAAAATGCAGATGGCTGTCATTCGTGTTGCCGGGCAGCAACTGGCGATACAGCGACAGCGCCGCCGCTGCCTGACCGGACTGGTGCAGGCCAATGGCGATCTTTTTCAGGGCCTGCGGCGCAATGTTCGTGCTATCTGGCAAGGTGGTGCTACTGGAATAGTTTCATATTGGGGTAGCATGGGTGGTTCTGGCGGTCCAGCAACAAGAAAAACGCGCCGCCCCATCAAGGGCGACGCGCTTTGCCAAGGGCCATGGAGTGCCGGAAGAAATTACAGGCTGGTATAGGCCAGCGTAGGCTGCGTGCCGTACCACGGATTGTGATCGGCCAGCGAGGCGCCATTGCGGTCATTATCCCGCAGCGAGTTTTCGCCGAAATAGATCCGCAACCCGACCATCAGCATATTGTTCGGGCTGATCATCTTCTGATCATAATCGCTGCTGCTGTCGTTAAGTTTGTTGAAGTTGCTGATGTAGTTGCCCTGATAACTGGCGAAGACACTCAGCGGCATATTATGCAGCTTGTATTCGACCTTGGCATTCCAGTTCACAAGGTTGACGTTGTTGCGGTAGCTGCCGTCTGCCGCATAATCATTCTGTTCCAGTGCGGCCCCGACACCGCCGGAGAAGGCAAGGTTGTCGGTGAAGAAGTAATTGGCACCGAGATAGGCATTCCAGGAATCGGCCCGGGTATATTGCAGATCGCCCTGGATCACACTGGAATAGCTGACCTGCGCATCAAGCGATGTGTTAGGTGCGCCCAATCCATCCAGAAACCATTTGCCATCGAGACCCGCGGTGACAAAGCGGCTGTCTTTGACGTTACCAACCGAGCCGAAAACGCCAAAAAGGCTGTTGGCCTTGCGGCTGTACAAATGGGCACCAAAACCATCGCTTGATGTGTTGGTGCTGCCATAACCGATATTCTGACCGGAAACATCGAACTGTACCCCAATATCCGGCGACAGATTCATATTGATATGGCCGGAGCCGCCAAACGTTGATGTATCACCCTGATCATGCGTGCCGGGGCCGAAGCTGTCTTTGTAATGGTTGGCTTCTGTCTGATACCCCATCCCGCCGAAAATTTCGCCATAACCTGAAACGGTGTTTTCAGAAGCAGCCGCAGGTACGGCAAGTAAGGCACAGGCACCAGCAAGTACAGATGCACGAATAGCTAACATTTTAGTTCCTCTCATCAGACTGAAATCCGCTACTGCCACAGGGGAATTCCTGTCCCCCCGGCGGAAATAGCGGGCTGCAATCCCCCGCCATGCGAATTGTTTCAATTTGCATCGCAACGGATCATGTAAGTGGCCGGTTTGGGGAAACAAGACGTTAGCAAAAATCATCTGGACAACGCGCCGCTATGTTACAAATAATGACGCAATGAGTGTGGTGTTTTGTATTTTATGTGTCCGCAGATTTTGCGGAAATTTTCACGAATGGGATTCCCCATGATTGTTGCCGGTGCGCGGCGGCTGGGCATTCGGTTCGCATTTATGTGATAAACATGTAAAAAAGTACGTACACGCATTATTACCGGTCTGTTCAGGTGTCGTTCAGCTAAGGCCTCTATCGCATCGGATCTGCTCCGGCGCATACGTATGCACCCCCTTGGCGAAATGGCTTAACCGCTTCTATGATGGCCGGATAAGCATAAGGTCCAAAAGGACCGTCAGGGGGATGGGTATGGGCGATCAAACACTTTCGCCAAAGGTACCGGCGTCGAACGCGCGGGCGCAGGTTTCGTTCTGGTCGATCTGGAATATGTGTTTTGGTTTTCTGGGCCTGCAGTTTGGCTGGGCCTTACAGAACGCCAATGTCAGCCGGATTTTTCAGACCCTGGGGGCCGATGTTGGCACCATTCCGATTTTATGGGTGGCCGCGCCGCTGACCGGGCTGATCGTGCAGCCGCTGGTCGGCTATCTGTCTGACCGCACCTGGTGCCGACTGGGACGGCGGCGGCCCTATTTTCTGGTCGGGGCTATTCTGGCGTCCGCTGCCCTGATCGCTATGCCACGTTCGCCCAGCCTGTGGTTTGCCGCCGGGCTGTTATGGCTGCTGGATGGCTCGATCAATGTGTCGATGCAGCCGTTCCGCGCCTTTATCGGTGATCTGTTGCCCCCGTCGCAACGGGCAAGCGGTTATGCTGTGCAAAGTTTCTTTATCGGTATCGGTTCGGTGGTGGCCAGCGCCTTGCCCTGGCTGCTCAGCCATTATGGGGTAGCCAATGTGGCGGCTGATGGCACGATTCCGGCCAGTGTTCGCATTGCTTTCGATCTGGGTGCGGTGGTGTTGCTGGTGGCGGTGTTATGGACGGTTTTAAGC
>JBAVPS010000501.1:0-32771 GCA_049693315.1 Rhizomicrobium sp.
CGGCTTTTTCCTGGCCGTTCATTGTCGGGCGCAAACAGTACCTCCTGCAATTAGTAGGTCCTGACCCTAGTTTAAGGGTGGTAGCATTTCGATGTGCAGACGATTAAAAAATCCTGCACTTTAGAAATCTGCCAAACAATTGCTAACCATGCGACAAAAGAACGGTGTACCAGAAGACATGCGCATAATCCTATCGGCCAACATTACGTCAGTAAAATCAAGGCACTATAATTTTTCAGGCTGAACCATCGAGGCTTGATATTAATGTATGAATTTGCTTCTTGTGGGACGTATGACATAGTGCCCCGCAATAATCTGACGATATCTGGCCCCTGCTGCATCTGGCGCAAGACATTAGGCCCAAGACATTAGTCAACAAGAAACGGACATCATAATGACCGGGAAACTGGAAAACACGCTGAAGGACTGGAAAGGCAAATATACCGACTGGCTGTTCAATACAGCCCTGCCGATGTGGTGGCAGAACGGTGCCGATCATGTGCAGGGCGGCTTCCACGAACTCCTCGACCTCAAGGGCAATCCCGTTATCGTGCCGCGACGCGCGCGCGTGCAGGGGCGGCAAAGCTATGCCTATGCTGTTGCCGGTGTGCTGGGCTGGGATGGTCCGTGGCAGGAAGCCTCGCTGCATGGCCTTGCCTATCTTGATGCCCATTACAAACAGCCGAGCGGGCTTTACGCCACACTGACCTCGCCCGACGGGCAGATCACCGACAGCCGTGAAATGCTGTACGATCAGGCTTTTGCGCTGAACGCCAGCGCGTGGATCTATCGCGCCCAGCCCGAACGCAAAGATATGATCGATTATGCCAACGCTTTGATGGCGAAGATCGAAACCCGTCGGCATCCGGCTGGCGGCTACAAAGAAACCGGCGATCTGTTCCTGTCCAACCCGCATATGCATCTGTTCGAGGCATTGCTGGCCTGGTACGAAGCGAGCAACGATCAGAAATGGTTTGATCTGGCCGGTGAAATCGCCCGGCTGTGCCTGACCCGCTTCATTGATCCCGACACACTGACCCTGCACGAACATTTTGATGAAAAATGGGCGCTGGCCGAAGACGCCAAGGGCGAGATCATTGAACCCGGTCATCAGTTCGAATGGGCCTGGTTATTGGCGCGCTGGTCGAAAATTTCCGGCCGCATGGATGCCTATCAGATGGCCCGCCGCCTGTTTGAGGTTGGCGCCTCGGGCGTTGACAAGGTGCGCGGTGTTGCCGTCGACGAGATGGACAATTCCTTCAACTTCACCCGCCCGACATCACGGCTGTGGATGCAGACCGAATGGCTTAAAGCGGCGCTGATCCTGTCCGATGCCGATAGCGAGGATGAACGCAGCTATTATCTGGGTGAAGCCGGTCTGGCGGCGGCCACGCTGTGGAAATATCTCGACACGCCGGTGCGTGGTCTGTGGCGGGACCGTATGCAGCCCGACAACAGCTTTGACGAGGAAGCGGCCCCGGCAAGCTCGCTCTATCACATCATCTGCGCGATTCAATCTTTGCGCGACGCCATCAAGGGCTAACACGCCCCGGTGCTGTAACGTTGTTTTTGCCAAACGCGTCGCTTGTATGAGTGGCGCGTTTGTTTTTAGCCTTTTAAGCGCTTCACCAATAAGCGCTTCACCGAAAAGTGGGAACCGGTTTTCGGATATGAAGCGCGACAAAAAAAACACCCAGCGCTTCACTTCAAAAGTGGGAACCGGTTTTCGGCTATCAGGCGCACCCAAACGTTCGGGCTGCCGCTTGGCATAAGCGCACCGCTGCATTATGCGGTACCCGGCCCTTACATTTTCGCATTGCATGAGGACTTCGTGGCGCGTTTTTCCAAAGCCTTCGACTGTGAACACTGGCCAATGGCGGGGCAGTGGCTGTTACTGGTGATCGCGTCCGGTGCGCTGGGCATTATTTTACAATATGGGCATTTACCCGCCGCCCTGCTGCTCGGCCCGATGATTGGTGCCATCCTGCTGGCGATGGCCAAAAGCCGCCTCAGGATTCCGGGCCTGCCTTACGCTTTTGGTCAGGGCCTGATCGGCTGCATGATCGCCCGCAGCATTCCCTTTTCGGTGCTGGGCGATGTTGCTGCCGACTGGCCGCTTTTCTTCGGCGGCGTGCTCTCGGTCATTCTGGTCTGTAACGGGCTGGGCTGGCTGATGGCCCGCAGCAAGGTGCTGCCCGGCACCACGGCGATCTGGGGCTTTTCGCCCGGTGCCGCCACAGCCATGACCGTAATGGCCGAAGATTATGGCGCCGATGTCCGTCTGGTCGCCTTCATGCAGTATTTGCGGGTGGCCTGTGTGGCCTTGGCTGCCGCAGCGGTCGCCAGCGTATGGGCCAAACCCGGTGCTGCCGCCGCCATCAACTGGTTTCCGCCGCTGGCCATTGGTCCGCTGATCGGCACGCTGGCGCTGGCGCTGGCCGGTGCCCTGATCGCCCGGCACTTTCGCATTCCGGCAGGCTCTCTGATGCTGCCGATGATCGCCGGGGTGCTGCTGCATCCGGTCCTGCCGCTGGAGCTGCCGCCCTGGCTGCAACTGATCAGCTATGCCCTGCTGGGCTGGAGCATCGGCCTGCGCTTTACCCGCCAGATCCTGAGCCACGCCTTTGCCGCGCTGCCCAAACTGCTCGCCGCCATACTGGTGCTGATCGGCGTGTGCGGGCTGTTCGCCGCCGTGCTGGTCCATGTCGCCGGGGTCGACCCGCTCACCGCCTATCTGGCCACCAGCCCGGGCGGGGTCGATTCGGTGGCGATCATCGCCGCCTCCAGCTCCACCGACATGGCCTTTGTCATGGCGATGCAGACGGTACGGCTGATTCTGGTGCTGGCGATGGGGCCAATGATGGCCCGCATCTGCGCAAACCGGCTTAAAATATCACAACGCTGAAATAATAGTGCCCTTTACATACTTTTGGCGTAATTTTTACACCTTGAATTCGTGCACTGTGCCGCAGAACTGGCACCGGGCGCGGATCATGCCATCGGGGTCGGCCAGCTTGGTACGTTCTTCGGGGGTGTACGCTGCCAGCGCCGCCTCGATATTCTCGCGGGCGCAACCACAGCGAAAACCGATCGGCTCAAACGGCAGCAAACGGACATCTTCCTGATTAAACAGCCGCCACAACAGGGTTTCTGCCGCCAGACCGGTATCAACCAGCTCAAGATCCTCGACCGTACCGGCCAGGGTAATCAGGTGCTCCCAGTCATCCGCATGGTGGGTGCCACCGGGCACAACCTGCAGCAAAAGCCCGCCGGCCTGCCACGAAACCCCGCCACCGGGTGACACCATAGGTGCCGCCGCCAGCCGGACCATGGTCAACAGCTGCTCGGACTGGCCAAAATAGACCTCTGCCGAGCGGCCCAGCCCTTCGGGGGACAGCGGCACCACGCCCTGATAGTCGCGCGCTTCAGCCTGCGGGCGGATGGTGATAGCGAGCGAACCCGGTCCGGCCAGCGCCGCAAAAGACGGGTTCTTGCCCAAATTGGCGCAGCGTTCCTGGTCGATGCGCGCCATGCCCCGCACACCACGGGGCTCGCCAGCCTCGGCCCCGTAATAATCGGCCACCACCATATCGAGTGGCCCATTTGATTTGGTCTGGACGGTCAGTCGCCCGTCGAGTTTCAGCAAAGAGCCCAGCATCGCCACCAGCGCCAGCAGTTCGCCTTCGGCGCGCGCCGCCACTTCTGGTAAATCATGATGAGCAATGGCCTGCTGTGCCGTCGCTTCAAGCCGGACAAAACGGCCACGGGCACCAGCCTCAGGCAGATCGAAAGGCAGCACAAAATCGGCGCGCGGCGCCATCTGATAGTCGCTCATCACTTATCCTGAAATGAAACACACCATCTGCAGAAGATAGGTTCCGACAGACCGAAGACCATCACTTATGGCCTGATGCCCCCCGGTTCAAGTGCGCAGGTTACCGGAGGTTTTCAGGATATAGCGCAGCACCACCGCCACGGCATGGTAAAGAACAGGAGGAATTTCCTCGCCTAAATCAATGGTTGAAAGCGCCTCGGCCAAAGCCGGGTTTTCCTCCAGCGGCACGCCATGCTCCTTAGCCAGATCGATAATGCGACGGCCGACCTCGCCACGCCCCTTGGCAACCACCCGGGGGGCACCCTGTTTTTTGTAATGCAGGGCGACAGCAATTGTGGAACCGGAGGCTGCGCCACCGGTGGGGGCTTTGACCGGGCTCATGAGGTATGGTCCAGAAAACGCCCGGAACCGACTTTTTTGGGCACTGCCACCGGGTGGAAGGCAATTTCGGATTCCAGCGCGGCATCAGCCAGCGCATCGCTCAAATCATCGGCCCCGGCGCGCAACCGCTCCAAACTGGCCGGGCGGCTGGCCCATAAGGTCACCCAGGTGCGACCGCCACTCAACGCCAGCTGCGCCTGCACCGGCCCCAGCGGTTCGACCGCCACGGCAAAGCGCACCCGCCAGACCGGCAGGCTTTCCGCCCCACCATTTTCGTCACCACCATCGTGATCGATGGCAAACTGCGCCACCGAAGTACCCTGCGGCGTGGCAAGCGGAATCTCAAACATCCAGTGGTTCTGACTGGTCCGACTGGCCTGCTCGCCATCGGGTAGCGAGGCCATTTGCAGCAATTTCTGATGGGCCAGCGCCGCTTCGCTGCCCGACAAAAGATGCCGGGCCACCGTCGCCAGATCGGCCTCGTCCGGCAGGCTGGATGTGCTGGCCGACTGCGCCGTGGTCGGCCCGCCCTTAAACGGCGGCGGGGTGCCGGAATCGGCACTGGCCTCGTCCGCCCCATCCGCCGATTGCTGCAGGAAAAATGCTGCCAGCGCATCAACAGCGGTCATAGCCCGCGCCAGCGGCAGGGCACCTGCCGCATTAGACAGCGCCGCCACCGCAGCCTGCGCGGCAAAACGCGGATCGGTAAACAGGGCAGCCAGCTCATCAGCCTCAGCCGTCTGGACCGCCTGCGCCCGGGCGGACTGCGCCAAAGCCGCCTTTTCGGCATCGGCCGCCGCAGAAGTCACTGGCGGGACAGGCGTTTCGTCTTCTGCCGCGATGGGCTGGCCCGTAGCAGCCGCCGCACGCGCGGCCCCGGCAGCCAACGGCGCTGGCATTGGCGATGTTTGAGCTGACAGGTTCGCCGAACTTCCCGCCAAGGGCAGACCGGCTTGTTCCGTCAGCACATTACTGCCCACCGGCATTGATGCGCCAGCCGGTGCGCTGGCCGGTTGCCCACTGGCCTGTTGTGTTGTGGCCGCCTGCGATGAGGCCGCTGGCGTGGGGGCTGGTTGCGCCGCACCGGAAGCCGCCGTTCCAACCGGACTTGCCACAACGGGGGACGCCGCCGCAGATGCAGTAGCCGAAGCGGAAGCAACCGCACCGGACGCAGACGGCATAACCGACGAGCCCGGCAAGGCCGACGCCCCGGCTGGACTGTCTGCCGGGGGAGCAACCGAAGTTGTCGCGCCATTGCTTAACAGTGGCGCGGCAGCCGAAGCCTGCCCACTGGCATTGGTCACCATATTCAGGGCTGCATTTTCGATCGCCTGAGGGGCGGTGACGGTGGTGCTTTGCCCGGGCGGGGCGGCACCATACGCAGTCGTGACGGTTCCGGGGCTGACCGGATTGCCGGTTGTTGCAGGCCCCGCCACAGTGCCATCAGCCATTTCAGTAACGGCCGTCGCGGCCAGCAGCGCGGCAGAGCCTATAAGCTGACCCGATGCAACAAGCGGCACCGCGGATGCTGAGGCCCCAGAAAATGGCGCCACCCCCCCCACTCCCACGCTGGTCGCAGGCAAGGTTTCCGCTGCCGATCCAGGCACCACAATGGTGGCGGGCGACGAAACCGACGCGGGCGCAATAGTGGGTGGCACAGAGGTAGCGGTTGTCGCGCTGACTGGTGTGGATCCAGTTGTTGTCACGTCCGACGGCGTTGTGCTGGCAATCGGGGTATTGGCTGACGCGGTTTCCGATTGGGTGACCGGAACCGATGATGTCGTTGATGCCAAAGAAGAAGACTGAGATGGCGACGGTGCACTTGTCTGGCCTGCCGCTGCATTGGCTGACGTGCTGGTGGAGCCGCTTTCGCTGCTGGCAGGGGCCGTTGCCGGGGATTGGCTGGCAGCCTGCCCGGTGGTTGCAGGATTTACGGCAGTATCTTGTGTCGGCGCTGTGGTGACGGTGGCGGATGCCGGAGAAGATACCGAATCCGCCACTACCGTGCCAGAACGGGTAGCCGTGTTGGAATTAGAGGCCGCTGCGTCCGGTGTTGAGACAGCGGATTGCGGGCTGGCACCATAGCCAGTGGGCGCTGCAGGGCCGGTATTTTCCGCTGTTGTAGGGGAGCTTTGCGTGGTTGCCGGGCCAAGTTCGTCGACCCAGTCGTTCAAGGACTGACGCAACACCAGTAGCAGGCTTTTGATGTCGGCAGGCACCGGTGTGGCGCTTGAGCTGTCCGCAGACGAATCCGCCAGCTGACCAGCAAAACGGCTTTCGGTAAACAGGCCAGAACGATCGAGCGCCGATTTCAGATCTTCGGCACTGGGCGGGGTGTCGGTGGCCAGTTGCAGGTTAAACAACTGGCCGATGGCCTTTTGTACCGACGTGGGCAGCGCATCGCCGTGCGACTGCATTGCCTGTGACAGATCAGCCATCAGGCTGGAAAGCCCGCCGGTCTGCACCGCCGCATTCTGACGCGCCACCGACAGGTGGGCAGCGGCCAGTTTATCCGGGCTGCTCACCTCCAGTGACGGGACTGGGGCAGACGCCCTGGTGGTCAGATCACCGGAAGTGCTGCTCGAACGTGGATCAACCGCCCCTGCCCCGGAAGCGTTTTGCGTCCCCGTCGGCACCAAAGCGGACGGTGGCGTGGAGGTGACCTGAATGCTCACGACGAACCTCACCCCAAGCGAGAGGAACCAACGGACAGCGTAAAATGCACCGTCAAGGTAGCAAGATTTGCGTGTATTTCCTAGCGCTGGCTTCCGGCACATACTTTAGGGGCAGGATCTAGGATGGGCGTCCGCGGTTCTGGTATGCCTGCAGGAGGCGGGGACACAGCGCCTGCAAGGTTTCCTCCAGCCCGGGCTCATCGCCCTTGTCACGATAGCGTTCAGAGACTTCACGGCCCTGCACATTACCGAAATTCAGCTCCAGCCGCTGATAGAGGTCCGGCATTTCGGTCCACAAGGCCTGAAACAATTCCTCGTGCCGCCGGCCATAGGAATAATACGCCGGCAGTGTGGGCCAGCCCAGACGGCACATCGTATTAATCACCTGCGGATCACGGGCGACGAAGTCTTCATAATGTATCACGGCATCAAAATGATCCCGCGCCGCATAGATCTGATCAAGAAGCAGGAATTTTTCTTCCAGCAGACCAGAGTGATTGCGATAGTTTTTATTTTTGAGGCTGAGATAATTGTCACGAGGATCGCGCAGAAACAGCACGATTTTGTCGGGGCGAAACCGCTCGATATGCACCGCAAGCGGATAGGCCGTGGTCATCGTGACTTTGACCAGCATATTTTTACCGGTCGTCACCCGGGGCGCGGCATAATTGTTAAGGACGTCAACCAACGCCAGACAATCCGGCCGTTGCGCCAAAAAAAGAGCGAAGCTCGTCGCTCCGCTCGACATCATTGCGTAAATCAACAACCGCATAATTTTCCCCCGCAAAGCCCGGCCCGTATGCGCCGAAGACATAGTAGCGGAACTTGCGGGAGAAAAAATCCTGTTTGCGGTGTCAGGTCTTTGCCAGCGTATTTGCCGGACGGCTTATTTACCAGACTGGCGCAGGCACCAGGCCAAAATGGCCTTTTGGGCATGCAGGCGGTTTTCAGCCTCGTCAAACACCACCGACTGCGGACCATCGATGACTTCGTCGGTCACTTCCTCGCCACGATGGGCGGGCAGACAGTGCATGAAGATCGCCCCCTTATCGGCTTTGGCCATCAGACCGGCATTGACCTGATAGGCCTTGAGCAGATTGCGGCGACGGGTGGTATCTTCATCGCCCATCGATACCCAGGCATCGGACACCACGCAATCAGCATCCCGGACCGCCTCGGCCGCATCATGGCCGAAGCTGACATCGCCTTTGTTGGCCGCAACCCAGGCCTTGAGCTCGGACTTGGCCGACAGCTCCACCGGCGAGGCCACGCTGAGATGGAAGCCGAACTTCACCGCAGCATGAACCCACGAGGTGCAGACATTATTGGAATCGCCGCTCCAGGCCACCTTACGGCCACGGATCGAACCCTTATGCTCTTCATAGGTCTGGATATCGGCCATCACCTGACAGGGATGGGACCATTTGGTCAGACCGTTGATAACCGGAAGGGTAGCGTTGGCCGCCAGATCCTGCACCATTTCGTGATCGAGCAGGCGGATCATGATGGCATCGACATAGCGCGACATGACGCGCGCCGTATCGGCAATGGTTTCCTCGCGGGCGAGCTGCATTTCGCTGCCGGTTAGCATGATGGTGGTGCCACCAAGCTGGCGCATGCCGACATCAAAGGAAATCCGCGTCCGCGTTGATTGCTTGTCGAAAATCATCGCCAGCACGCGACCGGCAAAAGGCACATCATCATCGGGCGCACCGGCGGGCTTGCCGGCACGCAGCTTCTTACGTGTCTTGGCTTCTTCAAGAATAGACAGCAGCGTATCGGAATCGAAATCGGCGAGATCGAGAAAATCTTTAATCGGCATGATTTACGATGCTTTCTGAGCAGTGAATTTTTCAGCGGCGGCAGAAAGCTTTTCGATCGCTTCATCCACCTCGGGTTCCTTGATAATCAGCGGCGGCAAAATGCGGATGACATTTTCGCCCGCGCCCACCACCAGCAAACCCTGTCGGTACAGCTCGGCAATAAAATCGGTGTTGAGCACAGCGGCTTTCAGCTTCAGCCCCAGCATCAGGCCAGCCCCGCGCACTTCTTCAAACACCGACGGATAGGCCGCCAGAAGACCTGACAGCTTTTGATTAAAATACCCGACAATCTGACGGACATGCTCGATAAAGCCGGGCGCCACCATCATATCAAAAGCGGCAATACCCACCGCCATGGCCAGCGGATTACCGCCATAGGTCGAACCATGGGTGCCATAGGTCATCCCCTTGGCCGCATCTGCGGTGGCCAGGCACGCCCCAAGCGGGAAGCCACCACCGATTGCCTTGGCAATCGGCATGATATCGGGCGTGACACCGGCCTGCTGATAGACAAACAGCGAGCCGGTGCGACCCAGACCGCACTGCACTTCGTCGAAAATCAGCAGCAGACCATGCGTATCGCACAGGCTGCGCAAGCCTTTGAGGAAAGCCGGATCCATGACATGGATGCCACTTTCGCCCTGGATCGGCTCGATCATGATCGCAGCGGTCTCTGGCGTGATGGTCTTTTCGACCAGAGCCAGATCGCCTGCATCAATGGTATCGAAACCCATGTTGGGGCCAAGCCCTTCCATGTAATGCGCATTACCGCCGGCAAAGGTTGCCGCCAGGGTACGACCGTGGAAAGCCCCCTTGAAGGTAATGATACGGAAGCGTTCGGCATGGCCGGAAACAAACTGATAGCGCCGCGCCATTTTAAACGCGCACTCGCAGGCCTCGACCCCGGAATTGCCGAAAAACATGGTATCGGCAAAGGTGTGATCGATCAGCCGCTGGGCCAGAGCTTCCTGCCCCGCCACGCGATACAGATTGGAGCAATGCCAGATTTTACCCGCCTGTTCGGTCAGGGCTGCCACCAGCGTGGGGTTGGCATGACCGAAAGCGTTGACCGCGATACCGGCCCCAAAGTCGAGATAACGTCGCCCGTCCTCGGCATAAAGGTAAGAACCTTCGCCACGGACAAACGCGAGATCCGCTCTTTTATAGGTCGGTAATACGGACGGGAACACGGCACAACCTCCAGAAAGGGTTAATGTTAAGCCTTGTGGATAAGGCAGGGCGTTTTATCCAATTTCTTGGTCGCACATACAAGTAAAGCTTATCGGCAATGACTTTATCCACAACCATCACGGATTTTGACCCCAAAACAGGCTTAAAATCCGCTTTTCAGGGGAAAACCTCTGGTATTTAGCCACTTTCTGTGGACGAAGGGCTAGTCATGGCATCACATCCCTTGTGCGCAGCAAAAGGACTGCTACGATATGTAGTGCCCAGAAAGCAGGCCAGAAAGATGGATCGCATGCAGGGCTTTCCGAGAGGAACTAGCGTATGACACAGGCCAATTGGACCGACGAACGCGTCGAACAACTGAAGTCGCTCTGGAGTGAGGGACTCTCAGCCAGCCAGATCGCCCGCACCTTAGGCGGTGTTACCCGTAATGCGGTGATCGGCAAGGTGCATCGTCTCGGCTTGGCAGGCCGGGCGGTTCCGGCCCAGACCGAACGTCCCCGTCTGCCTACCGCGCCGCGCGTTGCGCCCCGCCCCCCTACCCCTGCACCGGTGGTGGAGGAAGCGCCGCTGCCGCTCGACGATGGTAACTTTGCCACCGTACTGACCATTACCGATCATATGTGCCGCTGGCCGATCGGCGATCCGTCAGATGGCGAGTTTCATTTTTGTGGCCGCAAGGTCAAAATCGGCTCACCTTATTGCGAAGCCCACGCCCGCAAGGCGTATCAGCCGCAGCAGCCGCGTCGCGACCGCGACCACGACAAAAAGATGACTGGCTGATCAGCCACCATCTTATTCACGAAACAACAGGCGAGCGAAATCCCTTTTCGCCCGCCTGTTGTTTTTTGCGTTTTAGGATGCGAGCGAACAGTCGGCGATAACGAAGTTCGTGCTACTCGCACTACTACCAACAGCGGTTCCAGAAGACCGTGGGATCGCATAGGCGGTCCAGCGCATAGTGATCGGCCCGGTAAGAAAGTTGGTCAGCGGCGGGGTATAGGTATAACTCAGCTCGGTCATCACCACGCCAGCGCCCGATGACGGAAATATGGTCAGCGGTAAGGCACTGGTGGCCGGAACCGCCGTGCGGGCAGCCGTATTACTGGTATATCCACTCCAATACACCCCGGCGGCAGAACAGGAACTGCTGCCACTGGTGCACCGTATACTGGTGACCACCATCTTGATCGCTCCCGATGTTGGATAGGGATAAATCATCGCTTTAGTGGCACACAGAATATTGCTTAGATCGGTGGCGCCGACACTACTGCGCTGGGCGATCAGATCGGCGGTAGATGCCGCCGCATCGGTCACCCGTGTGCGGCAGTCAAAGGCGGTGGCCAGCTCCAGCGTCGCAAAAAACATCAGCAGCAGAATCGGCAGGATCATGGCAAATTCAACCGCCACCACACCTTGGTGGGACTGCACAAAACGCCGAAGCGTCAAGGATAAGCGCGGGATCAGGAGCATTGGCTGGAGGCTCCCGATTTAGGTTCGTTCTGGAAAACCTCGGTCGCGGTCAGAAGATGCTGACTGGTGCCAGAATTGACCAGAAACCAGGACAACCCCGGCGTCGCCACATCCCAGGCATAGGTGACGCGCAGCACAATGACCGCGCAAGGTTTCGCAGTGGAATCAAGCGCCGCCATGGTCAGGGACGATCCGGTCACCCCATTATTTGCCAAATCAGACGATTTAATTTTGGGAAACAATGTGAAAGCTGTGCTGGTAGCGGCAGTAGAGTCCACCTCATAGACCTGAAGCTTGCTCGAACAGGATGGCAGAACCAGACTGCCGGCCAGTTTACCCAGACTGCTGTCGGTCTTGCTGCAGATATAATCGACCAGTTTCGGGTTTGCGCTGTAGCTGGTGCTGTTGCCGGTACGGATCACCCGCGCGGTGGCGACGGTAGCGTTTTTCAGCACGAACTGCGCAAAGAACATGATGCCGACTTCGAATATCGCCAGCAGCAACACCAGAAAAATCGGGACAATAAAGGCAAACTCGATCGCCACCGCGCCGGAAATGGTCCGGCGTGCCCCCCGCCCTTGCGTGATGTCTGCCTTTGCCCGCACGTCAGCCCTGTTTCAAAGCCCCTTGCCCACAACATGCTACGCAATACGGTCGCCGGAAAACAGCCCCGCCAGCCATCACTACAGCATTAACCGCCGCGGCGGCGGGCCAGCAGACCGGCTATCAGCCCCGGGTGCCACAACAACACAGTCCCCAGCACCGCCCAGCCTAACGAGAACAGCGCATTGAGGTTAGCCAGCGAGAACAGCCCCAGAAAGCGCCAAGAGACAATATCACAGCGCACCACCGATGGCGCGGTCAGATCGATTTTACCGGAAAAAACGACACGCGCCCCGGTACAGGATGACGGACCGGGAAAGATTTTCCATTCCACGCCGGAATGATAGGCCCCGATCAGCCCCGAGGTGGCAATGAACAACAGCGCCAGCATCGCCAGCGCTGGTAAAAACTTTTTCACCGACGGGCTGAAGGTGCTGAGGGCAAACCCGCCCAGACCAAGCACCGCCGCCACAATATGCGGATAACGCTGCCAGAAGCACATTTCGCACGGTGCCACACCGAACACGAACTGCATCACCACAGCGCCCAGCACCATGGCAAGGCCATAACCACCGGCCAGAATGACAATCTTATCCGCGTTCATCGTGATACCCTTAAGCTTCTTGCTGTCGTGACAAAATCATCGGCAATAGCGCGCCAAATTGCAAGCCGCCCGCACGCCCCGCCCCAGCGCCGCAATATCATGCGGTCTTTGTATTTGACTTAAGCGAAGGTGAAAGAGAAAAAGGGGCGAATTTGATTCTGTTCATGTTTCCTGATCTTCGTGCCGTGTCGCCGCGGATTGCAAGACGAACAGATAGTGCACCAAAGACGGTTTTATGCCTAAGATGAGTTCGCCCGCGTTCAAGGGGCGTATTGCAGTCCATCGAGAGCTTTTAAAAATTGAAGGCAATGCCGTCGAGATGAAGGTGAGACTGAATCCTCGCGCAAAACGTTTGATCATAAAAGTTCACCCGGCGAGCGGTGAAGTCAGCGTGGTGGCGCCATCACGCCGTGCCATGAATGGCGCGGTCGAATTCGCCCATGATCAGCGTGATTGGATTGCCCAGCAATTGGCGGTGCTTCCTAAGCGGGTCCCGCTGGCGGTGGGGGCGCAAGTCCCCTTGCGCGGCACCCCACATCGCATTGTGGCATCTGACAATACGCGCAGCGCGGTGATTGTGGATGAAGCCTTGGGCGAAATCCGCGTTGGTGGCGCCCCGGAACATACGCCGCGCCGCATTGTCGATTTTCTCAAGAAAACCGCCCGGCAGGACTTTGAAACCAGCGTTTGCCGGTTTGCCGCCATGCTTGATGTCCACCCCAGGCGCATTTCCATGCATGATACACGCAGCCGCTGGGGTTCGTGCTCGACCACGCGCAGCCTGTCGTTTTCCTGGCGGCTGATCCTGGCACCGACTTTCGTGCTGACCTATGTCGCCGCCCACGAGGTGGCACATTTGCGCGAAATGAATCACAGCCCACGCTTCTGGGCGCTGGTGCGCCAGATGGTCGGCGATGTCGACACCCCGCAGGAATGGCTGCGCCAGCACGGTATGGAACTGCACCGTTACGCGGTATAAAGCGAAAATCGGCTGCTAAACCGACAGTGGCCCCGCCTGAGCAAAGGGGGCCTGCGTTGCCTCAACATTATCGACGAAGGTCGCCGCCAGAATATAGCGCACGTCACCGCTGTCATCCGTCAGCGGCGCAGCAAACAATTCCCCGCGTAAAAAAGAGATCATCTCGACGCGAAAGGTGTTGATCAGCTGCAGGGGGCTGCGCGTTGCCAGCACCATATCGTAAAATGCCAGCCAGCCCGGAAACGCCGAAGGCAGCACCATTTCTTCCAGCAGATGGCCGGTATGTTCGCCAAACACCATGGCCAGCGCCGAACCGAACAGACGGAAGCGATAGCTGTGGCCGTTCGGGGTTTCGACCTTTTCCAGAATAGTGACATGGCGCATGAAGGGCTTCAGCGTCCGCATATCGAGTGCAGCCCGCGACGGCACGCCATTCTTGGCTTTTTCGTGCCACACCGCATGAAGCTCGTTCAGCTTGCGTTCACCGAAATGACACGCAGCATCACACCGCATCGGCCAGCCCGCAGACTCAGCTTCGGCGTTGAACAACAAACAGAACTGTTGCGCTTCACTACCACACATAAGAAGGCAATCTACCCGAAACACCGTAACGAAACGCTAAAGGGTATGATTAACAGAAGGTTAGCAACTCGCCTAGAAATGAAAGCTTGTGGCGCAAACCCTGTCTACATCTGACACAACCATCAAACCCAATCACAACCGCTACGGAAAAAGATAACAATTTCGCTCAAACTTTGTCCATTTACGGGCCAATTCGTCAACATACCGTTAACAATGACACCCGATCATCTTCACTTGCTAAATGACCAGTCATTTATTAAAGTGACGATATGAACGGACCAGACCTTGCCAAAACCAAACCCAAAAGCTGGAGCCGCCGCAAACGCGCCCGCCCCGGTGAAATCGTTGCGGCCGCCTTAAGCGTCTTTGCCGAAAAGGGCTTTGCCGCCACCCGGATGGAAGACATTGCGGTCCGCGCCGGTGTTACCAAGGGTACGATCTACCTCTATTTTTCCAGCAAGGACGAACTGTTCAAATCGCTGGCCCGCGAAACCGTGGATAAGGCATTAGCCGATGCCACCCTGGACATGGCCAGCTTTGCCGACAGCCCACGTCACAGCCTGGTCCGGGCATTGGGGGCCATCGCAGCCTTTCTGCATAACGATGAACATGCCGCTCTGCCCAAAATCATCATCGCTGAGAGCGGCAATTTCCCCGAACTGGCCGATTTCTGGCGCATCGAAGTAATTGAGAAGGTCATGGCGGTGCTGGGCGTGGTCTATGACAAGGGCGTCGCCCAAGGCCAGTTCCGCCCCCTGCCACGGGATATGGTAGTCCGGCTTTGCGTCGCCCCGATTATTCTTGGCGTCATCTGGCGCACGACATTTTTTGATCCGCACGACCCGATCGACACCAGCAAGCTGTTCGAAACCCATATTGACATTCTGCTGAGCGGACTTTTAACGCCGGAGGCCCTTCATGCACCGCGCTGACACACGCCGTTTTCTTGCCCTTGGCCTGATCTGTGCCAGCTTGGCCAGCTTAAGCCTGACCAGCTGCAGCCCCGATACCAGCGCCCCATGGCTTGGATATGCCGAGGCGGACTATATCTATGTCGCCGCACCGTCGGCAGGCTGGATCACCAGCCTTGCGGTCGAGCGCGGGGCCACGGTAGCCCACGGCCAGACGCTGTTCACTTTGGATGCCGACAGCCAGACCGCCACCCGCAACGAAGCCGCCGCGACCATCGCACAGGCCGAGCAGCAGCGAAAATCCGCTCGCGCCAGCCTGGAACTGGCGGAAAAACAGCTTGCACGCCAAAAGGCACTGCTGGCCAGCGGCGGGACCACCAAACAGGCCTATGACGAGGCCCGGCAAGTCCGCGACAGCGCCGCCGCAGCCCTGCAGCAATATTCGGCGATGGCCAGCCAGTATCGGGCCAGTCTGGCCGGGGCGTCATATCAGCTGTCGCAACGTCAGATCTCCAGCCGTGTAGCCGGTCGGGTCGAGGACATCTATTTCCGCCCCGGCGAATATACCAGCGCCGCCGCACCGGTGATTGTCGTGTTGCCGCCCGATCATGTCTTTGTCCGCTTTTTTGTGCCGGAAAAGCAGTTCGCCAAGTTGCATCAGGGTCAGAAGGTGGCCATTTCCTGCGATGGCTGCGGCACGGCCATCGCCACCGTAACCTTTGTCGCCAGCAGCTATGAATATGCCCCGCCGGTGGTGTTCACGGTCAAAAGCCGTGACAAGCTGGTGTACAAGGCCGAAGCGCGCGCCCCCGGCGGCCTCAAACTGCACCCCGGTCAGCCGGTTGATGTGCACCCGCTGTGAGATGACCCCGATGCCCGAATACGCCATAAACGTACACGGACTAACCAAGCGATTCGGTGCCAAAACCGCCGTTAATGCGGTGGATATTGCGATCCCTGTGGGCGAGGTCTGGGGCTTTCTTGGCCCCAACGGTTCGGGCAAAACCACCACCATGCGGCTGTTGTGCGGACTTTTGAAAGCCGATGAAGGCAGCGGCACCTGCCTGGGCTTTGACTTTCGCACCGAAGCGGACGCAATCAAGCGCCAGACCGGCTACATGACCCAGAAATTCAGCTTCTGGGAAGACCTCACCATCCGTGAAAATCTTGATTTCGTGGCCGAGCTGTACCGACTGCCCACCCGTAAAATTCTGGTCGAACAAACACTGGAGCAACTTGGTTTAAGCCAGCGCCAGAAGCAGCTGGCCGGTGAACTATCCGGAGGCTGGAAACAAAGGCTGGCGCTGGCTGCCTGCATGCTGCACGCGCCCAAGCTGTTATTGCTTGATGAACCCACCGCCGGGGTCGATCCCAAAGCACGGCGCGATTTCTGGGACGAAATCCACCGCCTGTCGGCAGCAGGCATTACCGTGCTGGTTTCAACCCATTATATGGACGAAGCCGAACGCTGCGACCGCATTGTGTACATCAATGTCGGTCATCTGATTGCACAAGGTACTGTGGGGGAAATCATCGCCCGCTCGGGCCTTTTCACCTACACCGTCGCCGGACCCGGGGCCCGTGCGCTGGCTGCGGATCTGCGCGACGCCCCCGGCGTGCCCTTTGTCGCCTTTTTCGGGGCCGAGCTGCATGTCAGCGGCTATGACCGCGCACTATTGCAGGCCGCGTTACAGCCCGCCCGCCAAAATCCGGCACTGACCGTGCGTGAAGCGGCCCCCAGTCTTGAGGATGTTTTTATCCAGCTACAGCAGAACCGCAAAGGCGATGCGCCATGACAGGGTGGGACTACAGCAAAGTGTCTTTCCGCCGGTTCTCTGATCGTTTTTCAGCGCACCGCATCAATGCGCTGATCAAAAAAGAACTGCTGCAGATGCGCCGCGATCGCTTAACGCTGGGGCTTCTGATCGGTATTCCGCTGATGCAGCTGATGATCTTCGGCTATGCCATCAACATGGTGCCCAAGCATCTTACCACCGTGGTGACTGTGGCCGATAGTGGTCCGCTGCCCAACGCCATTGTGGCGGCGTTAAAAAATTCCGGCTATTTCGACATCATCGCCGCCACCCACTCGCCCGACCGTGCCCGCAAGATGCTGACCGAAGGCAGTGCCACCTTCGCGGTTGAAATTCCGGCGGGCTTCACCCACGATCTGATCCATGGCGACAAACCGCAGGTACGGGTGGAAGCCGATGCCACCGACCCGGCAGCAGGCTCTTACGCCATCGCGGCACTTACCGGCATCGTCAATTCGGCCTTGCGCGATGATTTGGTTGGTCCTTTACAAAAATATGCCGCCACCACGCCCGCCTACAGCGTCACGGTGCACCAGCTTTACAACCCGGAAAACATCACCCAGTACAATATCGTACCGGGACTGCTGGGAATCATCCTGACACTGACGATGGTGCTGTCGACCTCGGCGGCGCTGACGCGTGAACGCGAACGCGGCACCTATGAAAATCTCCTCGCCATGCCATCTCACCCGATCGAGATCATGATCGGCAAGATCGTGCCCAACATCTTTGTCGGGGCTTTTCAGGGTCTGCTGATCCTGATTCTGGCCTGGGGACTGTTTCATGTCCCGATGCAAGGCTCGCTCAGCCTGCTGGCGCTGGTGTCGATCCTGTTTATCGCGGCACTGCTGGCGGTGGGCTACACCTTCTCGACCGTAGCCCGGAACCAGTTGCAGGCGATGCAGATGACGTTTTTCTTCTTCCTGCCCTCGGTCATGCTGTCCGGTTTCATCTTTCCGTTCCACGGCATGCCGGACTGGGCACAAGCCATCGGCGAAGTTCTGCCCATCACCCATTTCTTACGCATCGTGCGGGGGATTCTGTTAAAAGGGGCTGGCTGGGCCGAAATCTGGCCCGATATCTGGCCAATGCTGCTGTTTACCGCTGCGGCTATGACCTTGGCGATCAAGCGTTTTCGCCTGACTTTGGATTAAATCGACCGCCATCTGTCGTGCCCCCTTGAGAATTGCCCCATAAAGCCGCAAAATCCCTCTATGTGGACGGACGTTAAGCTTGCCGAAAGCTTTGGCTTAGACACGCGACCGTTATGGTGTACGAAGCGTTAAGTGTTATCCGGTGGTTTCATCCATGTGGTTTCCTCGATGACTGGCCAAGTTACAGCCCTGTCTGAAGGCTTGCAGTACGGATTGGCAGCAATCCTCGTTCTGTTAACAGTTCTGTCGGCGCAACTGGTCGTCGTCAGTCTGTTCCGTCTGTTCTGGCCCGAGCGGCGTCTGCGTACCCCCCATTTGCCCGATTCGGCTTTGCCCAACGTGCTGGTGCAGCTGCCGGTGCGCAACGAAGGCGATCTGGCCTTGCGCGTTGCCCGCGCCGCCATGGCGATGGACTGGCCCGCCGACAAGCTTGAAATTCAGGTTCTGGATGATGGCGATGCCGAGCTGCATACCGGCCTGATGGCCGCGATCAAGGCGATTACCCCGGTCGGGATCACGGTCAGCGTGCTCAAGCGCGGCGACCGCACCGGTTACAAGGCCGGAAACCTGGCTTTTGGCCTGACCCATTCCACAGCCCCCTATGTCGCGGTGTTCGACGCCGATTTCATGCCGCCGGTCGATTTCCTGCGCAAAACCGTGCCGGTGTTAATTGGTGATGCCGGCCTGTGCTTCGTCCAGTCACGCTGGACCCATGCCAACCGCACCCAGAACTGGCTGACCCGGGTTCAGGCGTTTTTGCTCGATTCGCATTTTGCCATCGAACAGGAAGGCCGGTTCCGCGCCGGATTGCCGATTTCGTTTAACGGCACCGCTGGCGTCTGGCGCCGCGAAGCCATTGAAAATGCTGGTGGCTGGACAGGCGACACGCTGACTGAAGACCTTGATCTGTCGATGCGCTGCACCCTGCACGGCTGGCGCACCGCCTATCTGAAAGATCTGGAGGTTCCCTCGGAACTGCCGGAAACCGCCGCTGCGTGGCGCGCCCAGCAGGCTCGCTGGACCAAGGGCCACGCCCAGTGTGCCCGCAAGCTGTTGCCGCAGATCTGGGGCAGCCGCCTGCCGCTGACCTTCAAGCTGGCGATGAGCCTGCAGATGTGCCAGTTCGCCTTCTATACCTTGGCCTTTACCAGCGCGGTGATCAGTCTGGTGCTGATGTATATCGGTGCGGTTTACCTGCAGACCGTCGGCATACTGGGTCTGGTGGTGACCGCCTTCGGGCTTGGCACCAGCTTCGCCTATGTTTTCCTTGGCCAGAAGCTTTTGGGCCGCCATCGCGCCGTTGGCCTGCACCGCACCCTGCTTTTGTCGATCATTTTCCCAAGTGGTCTGATTTTGGCTAACACCAAAGCGACGATGGAAGCCTTCTTCAATCGTCAGACCGAATTCACCCGGACTTTGCGCCGGGGCGAACGCTATGCAGGTGCCTGGCGCGGCGCACCCGAGCTGATGGTTGGCGTTTTCCTGCCGGCCTTCACATTGGCCGAAAGTGCCTGGAGTGCCCCATTCTTCCTGATTGCTGTGACCGGACTGGTCTCGATTGGCGTGATGGGCTTTTCCGGCCGCAGCCTGGGGCGCAGCTTAACCACCACGGCACCACAACCCATTGCAGCACCACGGTCTTCAAGGGATTGATCGGTTGATTCCCCGGGGGGGCATACACCACAGCAGGCTCCGGGCACCGGGGCTGATACTGCTCGTTGCAGCGTTGGCAGCCGGTTGCGCCAGCACGCCCCGGCCACCGAACACCCCCTATCGCCCCAGCCCCCCGGCGACAGACGAGCCGGGTGGTGAATGCGTGCCGTTTGCCCGCAACCATTCCAAAGTTAAACTGTTCGGCGATGCCTACACCTGGTGGGATCAGGCCAAGAATCACTATGCCCGCCGCATGATTCCCACCAAAGGGGCGGTGATGGTGCTGCATAATTACGCCGGAACCAGCCGGGCCCATGTCGCAGTGGTCACAGGCATCATTAATCCGCACGAAATCCGGGTTGATCACGCCAACTGGTTTAACGACGGTAAGATCTACAAAAACAATCCGGTGCGCGACGCCAGCCCCAACCGGGACTGGAGCATGGTAAACGTCTATAATATGCCCGGCGGCGGCTGGGGTGTGCGTAATTACGAGGTACAGGGCTTCATCGGTCCCGACAAACCCGCTCCACCTAACCACGAAGACGATATTTCAGGCCTGTTCTCCAACGCGGCACCGGATTTTCCCGCCAGTGATACAGACATCGCGCTGGCGCAGCCCACGCCGGTAAAAACCAATCCGGCGACACTTGGCACGGCAGAAACGGGCCCAGTATTGGCCGCCCGGCACCCTTGAAGCCTTCCACATCCGGGACATCTTATTCGCCAGCCCCCGTTTGCAGCCGCACGACTTCGCGCTAACGTAGCATAACACTGCCGCGTAACCCGACGCAGGAGCCCGTATGCTGCATCCTATTGCCGCCCAACATCACAGCCACAGACTGGCCCCAGGCTATGGCCCCATTTCCCGATAACCCGCAGGATGGTCCCGGCGCAGACCCTGCCGACCCGCTGGCCCAGGTAAGCGCAAGCAAAGGCCACGGACCGAGTGCACCGTGTGATGCCAAACGGCGCTGGACCCTGACACTGGCGGCGCTGGGCGTGGTCTATGGCGATATCGGCACCAGCCCGCTTTATGCTTTACGTGAAACTGCGCTTGCTGCGGGGCACCATGTGGCGGTGCAGAATGCCATTTTCGGCGTGGTCTCACTGATCGTCTGGGCACTGATCATCGTCGTGATGATCAAATATGTCAGCATCATCATGCGCGCCGATCATGACGGCCAGGGCGGAATTATCGCACTGGCATCGCTGGCCCACCGGGCTGAAGGTTTAAGCAAAACCGCCAAACGGGCCATCGGCACCGCCGCCATTCTGGGGCTGGCGCTGTTTTTTGGCGACGGCATGCTCACTCCGGCGATCTCGGTGATGAGCGCGGTCGAAGGCCTGACCGTTGACAGCACGGCGCTGCAACCACTGGTCATCCCGCTGGTGCTGGTGATCCTGATCGGGCTGTTTGCCATTCAATCGCACGGCACTGCTAAAGTCGGCCGCCTGTTCGGGCCGATCATGGTACTGTGGTTCACCTTGCTGTCGATCATGGGACTGGTTTCGATCTGGCATACACCACAGATTTTGGCCGCGATCAGCCCGCATTACGCCCTGATGCTGTTTGTCGAAGAACCCTGGACCGCCTTTGTTTCGCTGGGCTCAGTTGTGCTGGCGGTAACGGGGTGCGAAGCGCTGTATGCCGACATGGGCCATTTCGGCAAGCAGCCGATCCGCTGGGCATGGGTCGGGCTGGTGTTTCCAGGCTTGCTGCTGACCTATTTCGGTCAGGGCGCAGCGGTGTTGCGTGATCCGTCCCGCGCCGCCACCGCGTTTTATGCGGTGGTCCCACATATCGCCCATTACCCGATGGTGATCTTATCGACCATCGCCACCGTTATTGCCTCGCAGGCTGTGATTTCCGGTGTTTTCTCGCTGACCCAGCAGGCGGTACAGCTTGGCATGCTGCCACGCATGGAAATCCGCCACACCTCGGCAACCGACTACGGCCAGATCTATGTGCCACGGATGAACGCGTATCTGTGTGTTGGCGTTATCCTCATTGTACTGATCTTCAAAAGCTCCAACGCGCTGGCGGCGGCCTATGGCATTGCGGTCACCTGCGATATGGTTTTGAGCACCACCTTAGTCGGGCTGGTCGCATGGCGGGTCTGGCACAAGCCGCTGCGGCTGGTTGCCCCGGTCTTTGCCATCCTCGCGCTGGTCGATCTCGCCTTCCTGTTGTCAAACGCCCTGAAAATTACCGAGGGGGGCTGGCTGCCACTGCTCATCGGCATCTTCGTCTATATCGTGATGGAAACCTGGCGACTGGGCCGGCGCACGCATCTTGATCATGTTCGCGATTCTTCCATGCCGGTGAATTTATTTCTGGAACGGGCTGACCGCACCCCGGTACGGGTTGCCGGTACGTCCGTGTTTTTGAGCGCCCGCACCGATACCGTGCCGGGGGCTTTGCTGCATAACCTCAAGCACAACAAAGTGCTGCATGAGCGGGTTATTCTGGCCACGGTCGCGGTGGCCAATGCGCCATTCGTGCCCAAGGAAAAGCGCCTTACGATTGAGAAGATGGGCAAGGGTTTTTACAGCATGCGCATTCATTACGGCTTCTTTGAAACGCCCGATATTCCCGCCGCCCTGCTCAGGGGCCGTGCTTTTGGTATTGCGCTGGAGCCGGAGACCACGACCTATTTCATCGGCCGCGAAACCCTGGTGCCATCGGAACACCCGCAAATGGGCCGTTGGCGCACCTGGCTTTACATGAGCCTGGCCGCCAGTGCCTTGTCACCGGCGCGCTATTACCGCCTGCCGCCCAGTCGCGTGGTGGAACTTGGCACACAAATCACGATCTGAGCCATGCCGGGCGGGTGGGCACCCCGGACCTTACCGCAACATAATCGTTTAATTACAGTCAGTTATTATTTTTTATGGCACCACCAGCCCCGCCCTATTGCCATGCGGTGCAGTTAGCCTATTTTCCGCGTGAAACCGGCGGCCTTCCGATGCCTTACGCAAAGAAGAGCCAAAGCGGCCAACTCGCCGTCAGCCCAATGGATTGCTTACACGCGACCCGATCATGAATTCGAACATCTCTGATATCACCGCCGAGGCGGATAACGACCCGTTGAACGATTCTGTTCAGCTCACCACTGGACATGACGGCAAAGAACCCAAGGGCAAACGCAAGCTTGCCCTGACACTGGCAGCCCTTGGTATCGTCTATGGCGATATTGGCACCAGCCCACTTTACGCCCTGAAACAGTCGGCGCTGGCGGCAGGGGCCCATGTCGCCCTGCAGGATGCCATCTTCGGCGTGGTATCGCTGATTGTCTGGTCGCTAGTGTTTGTGGTGACGTTGAAATACGTCTTCCTGATCATGCGCGCCGACAATGATGGCGAAGGCGGCGTATTGGCACTGGCATCGCTGGCCCACCGTGCCCAGAAGCTTGATAAGCGACTGAAACTTGCCATTGGCGTGGCGGCCATCTTCGGTCTGGCCCTGTTTATTGGCGATGGCATGCTGACCCCCGCCATGTCGGTGATGAGTGCCATTGAAGGCCTGTCGGTTGCCAGCACAAGCTTCCAGCCGCTCGAACTGCCCTTGTCGCTGATCATTTTGATTGCTCTTTTCGTGATGCAATCACGCGGCACGGAAAAAATCGGTAAAATTTTCGGCCCGATCATGGTGCTGTGGTTTGCCATTCTGGCGGTAACCGGCCTGATCTCGATACTGCACACCCCGCGCATTCTGATGGCGCTCAGCCCGCATTACGCCCTGATGCTGTTTGTTGAAGAACCCTGGACCGCCTTTGTTTCATTGGGTTCGGTGGTGCTGGCGGTGACGGGCTGCGAAGCGCTGTATGCCGACATGGGCCATTTTGGCAGAAGCCCGATCCGTCTGGCCTGGCTGGCCGTAGTGCTGCCGGCGCTGCTGTTGACCTATTTCGGCCAGGGGGCCGGTCTGTTACGCGAACCCGGCATGGCAAACGCCGCCTTCTACACCGTGGTTCCCCATTGGGCCCATCTGCCCATGGTCTTTTTATCAACCATCGCCACAGTTATCGCCTCGCAGGCGGTGATTTCCGGGGTCTATTCGGTGACCCAACAAGCAGTGCAGCTAGGCATGCTGCCGCGCATGGAAATCCGGCACACCTCGGCCACCGAATTTGGCCAGATCTATGTGCCACGGATGAATGTCTATCTGTGCATCGGCGTCGTGCTGATTGTGCTGATCTTCAAAAATTCTGATGCGTTGGCCACAGCCTATGGCATTGCCGTGACCGGCGTGATGTTCTTAAGCACCCTTTTGGTGGCGCTGGTGGCAGCCCGCAGCTGGGGCTGGAAACTGCGCTTTGTCATTCCGGTGTTCGGTTTGCTGGGCTTGATCGACCTCGCCTTCCTGAGCTCTAACGCGCTGAAAATTGCCGAAGGGGGCTGGCTGCCGCTGCTGATTGCCACGGCGGTTTATCTGGTGATGGAAACCTGGCGGCTGGGCCGGCGCGCCCATCTTGAGCATGTGCGCGATTCCTCGCTCAGCCTCGATCTGTTTCTGGAACGCGCCGACAAAATGACCCAGCGTGTGGCTGGTACGGCAGTGTTCTTAAGCTCGCGTACCGATGTGGTGCCCGGCGCGCTGCTACACAGCTTAAAGCATTACAAAGTGCTGCACGAGCGGGTGATCCTGGCCAATGTTGCGGTCGAGGATACCCCTTTGGTGCCGCCCGCCAGACGGCTGGAAGTCGAAAAGCTGGGCAAGGGCTTTTTTGCCGTGCGTATTCATTATGGCTTTTTTGAAACGCCGGATCTGCCCGCCGCACTAGCCGGGGCAAGGGCTTATGGCCTGGCGCTCGATCCCGAAACCACGACCTATTTCATCGGCCGCGAAACCCTGGTGCCTTCAGAACACCCCGAACTGGGACGCTGGCGCACTTGGCTTTACATGGCGCTGGCCTCTAATGCGTTATCATCGGCCCGCTATTACCGGCTGACGCCCAACCGTGTGGTCGAGTTGGGCACTCAGGTTACCATCTGATCGCGGGCGATCATCTACCTACGAACCCAAAAGCCTGTTGCGACGTTTAAAATCGCAACAGGCTTTTTTATGGCTTACATGCCGACGAACTATTCTAGTCGAGTGCGAACACAAACGCCTTGAGGTAGCTGCTTTCCGCCAACATCGGGTGGATCGGATGATCGAAACCCGCCCCGGCGGCATAGATCTGCCGCCCGACGCGACCGGCGCGCTGAATCCCCGCCGCACATTCAAAGGCGAAGCGATCAGCCGGCATATTGTGTGAGCAGGACGCCAGCACCAGATAGCCTTCCGGTGCCGTCACCGCCGCCGCCAGCTTGGCGAGCTTGCGATAGGCTTTGGCCCCGACTTCAACATCTTTACGCGATTTGACGAAGGGCGGCGGATCGGCCACCACGACATCGAAACGCTCTTTACCATTACCCCATTCCTGCAGCATTGCCATGGCATCGGCTTCAATGAATTTGGCTGACAATTTACCTGCCGCCGCCGCTTCTGAGGCCAGCGCAATCGCCGGGCCCGAACTATCGATGCCGGTTACTTCGCTGGCACCCGACTTGGCCGCCGCCAGAGCAAAGCCACCACAATAGCAATAGGCATCGAGCAGGCTGCGGCCCTTGGCAAGCCGCGCAACGAAGGCACGAGTTTCGCGCTGATCGTAATACCAGCCGGTTTTCTGCCCCGCGCTGAGATTGGCATAATAGCGCACATCGTTTTCGACGACTTCAATGCGACCGCAAGTCCCCTTGGCTTCGCGGACATAAAGCTCGAGCCCTTCGAGACTGCGGGCCGGCATATCGGCGCGCAACAAGATCGCCGTGGGTGAAAACACCTGCTCCAGCGCCGCAACAATATGGTCTTTGAGCAATTCCATACCGGCGGTGGCAATCTGCACCACCACGGTTTCACCAAACAGATCGATGGTCAGCCCGGGCAGACCATCGCCCTCGGCATTGATCAACCGGTAATAAGGCACGCCGATCAGCGTGGTACGGATTTTCTGCGCACGGATAAATGCGCGGACGAAAAAACCTGCATCGATCACGACATCAGCACTGCGTGCCATCAGCCGCACAGCGATCAGGCTACGGGGATTAAAATAGCCCGTGCCCAAAGCTTGGCCATCGTCACCTACCACGTTAACCATAGTTCCTGGAACTAACGCTTTGGCTGCATCGCTCATAACGATTTCGTTGGAGAACAACCATGGTGCACCGTTGCGGGCACGGCGGCCCTCGCGCGGCTTAACGGTTATCACGGGGTAGGCTTTCATTGGCATGTATCCTATGGCTTGTGGCGCACACATACGAAAATACGGCGTCAAAATCCGGCAAAAAATCCCTCTGGTAATAAAAAAACAAAGTACGGCTACAATGTGCCCCCAATCCCGCCACGATCTTCGACGAATGGAGCGAATGAAAATTGCTCGCCATACGTTTAGGTGGCGCAGCAGGAACCCATTTTTAAGTACTGCGAGGCAGCATTAGGATGACGGCACCCGTATTACGGCGGCCTGAGGACTGTATTGTTGGCAATAATGCCTTCGAAATGCTTTCCATATGGTTGGCGGCAAAAGGCGCACGCCCTGCACCGCGCCGCCAGGATATTACACTGGCGATGGTGCGGGGCCTGTCACAATGGCTCTGGCGGGTTGATCCGGTCAGGGGCTGGCAGGATTTTCACTTTCGCATGGCGGGCGACCGCATTGAACAATTCTATGGCCGTCGCTTCAGCGGCCTGTATCTGTCGGAACTGTACCCCGCCACATCCCCGCCGGATTTTATCAGTTCAGTACAGAACAGTTTTACCCAATGCATGAAACAGCGTGCCCCGCAACTGGTCGGCCCCTATACGTCGGAATATCCCGGCAAAGAGCATTGGGAAATCGAGGTTCTGATCCTGCCGTTGTCAGAAAATGGCACCGATATCAGTAGCATGATCGGCACCATGGAATATTGGCCCCTAGGCACCCATAGTGCCGGCCTGCACAGTTCTTTAAGCCTTAAGCTTTAAGTCTGACGCCCCGGCCACCTTGCGAGCTGACCGCACCATCGCCGATCAGGGCGATCCCGGCACCATCAAGCGCGTTGATCAGCTTCATCAGCGAATCAACATTACCGCGAATAACCCCTTCGCTGGCTTCCATACGCTGAATGGTTGGCACCGACAGACCGGCGCTTTCGGCCAGCTGACGTTGATCGATGCCCAAAAGCGCCCGGGCAGCCCGGAGTTGTGCTGACGTGATCATGCACTTACCACCCGTTTCTTTCTGTAAAAGCCCGCTTTATTCGTAACAAACGAATATAAGCCGCCTGTAAGGATGCATGTATAATATATCACGGCAAAAACATAGCCCACAACGGACCGCAGGCGCACGAATTACGCCCCAGGCCCCAATCACAAGGCACCAGCGCAAAGGGCCGATCAGGCGGCCTTAAAGGCGGCCAGCGCGTCGGGAAACGGCGACAGCGCACGCGCCAGCACCCCTTGCAGGGTTGAAATCGCCAGACCGTAATTGGTGATCGGCACCGCACAGGCACCGCATTCGACCATCCGGTTCATCATTTCCTGACGCGTCATGACACAGCCGCCGCAGTGGATCACCAGCTGGAAGGCGGCCAGATCGGGAGGAAAATCATGACCAGCTGCCTGAACAATCTGCAGATCTGCACCGGTGAACTGTTTAAGCCAGCGCGGGATTTTGACCCGACCGATATCATCCTCCACCGGATGGTGCGAACAGCCCTCGGCAATCAATACCTTGTCGCCGTCTTTCAGGCGCCCAATAGCCCCGGCACCACGGGCCAGAAGATTAAGATCGCCCTTGAAACGGGCAAACAGAATCGAAAAGGTAGTGAGTTTGATGTCCGGCGGGGTATCGGCAACCACGCGGGCCACCACCTGAGAATCGCAGATCACCAGATCAGGCGGCTGCACCAGCCGCTTTAGCAGCGCGGCATATTCGCGATCCTTGACCACCACCGCGCAGGCGTCGTTATCCAGAAGATCGCGGATGCTCTGTACCTGTGGCAGGATCAGCCGCCCGGCTGGTGCGCCCAGATCAATCGGCACCACCAGCGCGGCAAGGCCGCCAGCGGGCATCAGATCGCCCAGAAGTATCGGTGGCGCGGTAAACAATTTGGGCTGCAAGCCGCGCACCGCGTCCCGGAAGGCAGCCCGAAAAGCCTCGCCCGCCGCACCACTGCCAATGGCCGAACCCTGCACCGTGGGCAGATGCTTTAATTCCATCAGCGCGAAGAACGTCGGCTTCGGTGTCGCCAGATCAGTTTTGTTGATCACCACCAGCACCGGCAATGCGGCGCCTTGCGCATCGCGCAGCAGGGCTTCTTCGTAATCGCTCCAGCCCGCGGCGGTGACGATAATCGCCAGCACATCGACACGCTGCAGCGCTTTCAGCGTCATCTTTAAGCGGGCCGGGCCCAGTTCAGACGCATCATCCAGCCCTGCGGTATCGATCAGCGTCACCGGGCCAAGCGGTAACAGCTCCATAGTCTTTTCGACCACATCGGTGGTGGTGCCCGGCGTGGCTGAGGTGATCGCCACATCCTGACCGGCCAGAAGGTTGAGAAAAGTCGATTTTCCGGCATTGGTACGCCCGGCCAACCCGATATGCAGGCGGCTGGCTTTTGGGACGGCAGGCGCGGGCGCGTTCATGATCAGTCCTTATAGCCGAAACCGGTCAGATAGGATGGTTGCAGCACCATATTGACCAAATCTGCACCCAATTTTTCGGTGAGAAAAGCCTTGAAGGTGACGCTGCTGCCAGCCTCCTTCAGCGCGGCATAGTCTTTGGCCAACGCGCTGGCGGTGGCATAGTCGATATGGGGAATAAAGGCAGTAATCAGTGTCGGGCTGTTAATCAGGGGGGCTGCACAAACCTCGGCATCGGCCTCGATGGCGGCAACATGCCCCGTCCAGGCGTCGGCCAGATGAGTCAGCATGCCAATTGATTCCAGCAGGCTGTAGGACAATAGCGGCAAAAATTCGTTGATCTGCAAGGTGCCGTGGGCGGCACATTCGCCGACAGCAAAATCATTGGCCCGCACGCTTAAACCCACTTCCAGCGCCGCCTCGGCCAGCACCGGATTAACCTTGCCCGGCATGATCGAGGAGCCGGGCTGCAGCGGTGGCAGGCCAATCTCGCCCAGAAAATGTAATTGGCGCAGATCCCCGGCGATCTTGGAAAAATTAGTCGCCGCAGCTTTGAGAATTCCGGAAACCTCAACAAAAACATCGGCATTAGCGGTGCCGTCGATGGCATTTTCCGCCCGCGACAGCCCCATACCGGTTAAGGTGCGCAACAGCTCGATTACACGAAATATGTAACGCTGCGGCGCGGTGATGCCGGTGCCGATGGCGGTGCCGCCCAAATTCACCACCCGCAAACGCTCCTCGCACTTGAAGGCGCGCCAGCGATCGCGCGCAATCGCCTCGGCAAAGGCCGAAAACTCGCGCCCCAGCGTCATCGGCACCGCAGTTTGCAGCTCGGTCCGGCCCATTTTCAGAATACCCTGAAAAGCATTCTCGCGGTCCTGAAACGCGCCCTGCAGACGGGCCAGCGCTTCGCTTAAAAGACGCACCCCCGTGATGGCCGCCACACGCAAGGCGGTGGGATACACATCATTGGTCGACTGATGCAGGTTGACGTGATGGATCGGGTGCACGATGTCATACTGGCCCAAAGGCTTTCCCATCTGACGCAGGGCCAGATTGGCGATCACCTCGTTGACATTCATGTTGGTCGAGGTACCCGCGCCGCCCTGCAGGGCATCAAGCGGAAACGCCGCCCGGATTTCATCTGATCCGTCGCACACCGCGTCACACGCCACCATGATCGCTGCGGCAATATCTTCAGGCAGATAGCCCAGCTCGGCATTGGTCATCGCCGCTGCCTTTTTGACCGTGGCGATGGCGGCGATCAGGCAAAACGGCACGCGACGCTCACTGAAGCGAAAATTGACCCGTGCCCGCTCGGTCTGGATGCCCCACAGGCATGCCACCGGCACCGGTACCCCCCCCAGCGCATCACGCTCAAGCCGCATTGCTGTCATGAAGGCTCCTGTTTGCGTTTAATGGCGTGGCGGGAATCCCCCCACGCATTATAGCCAATCTTGCGCCCCGCCATGGCGATGCGCGCCTCCAGACAGGAGCGACACTCGATGGCGTTTTCATCTAGACAGGGCTTGCCGGGATAGAGCTGATAATCGCGCCGCACCGATTGCGGCGTAATCTGTGGCATCATCACATTGGCCCCGAATTTAAGGCCCTTTTCGCGCCCGACCGGATCGAGCGCCTGCAGCGCCGTGGTGGCCGCGATGTTGACATCCGGCAGGCGAAACCGGGTGGCCGCGATCATCAGCAGCGACAGCAAAATGCGCTCTTTTAACGGCGGCACCACCGCATCACACAGCGGGGTTTCCGGATGCGGAATGAAGGGCCCCATGCCGATCATGTCGATATCCATGCTGGCAAAGAACAGAATATCGTCGGCCAGATCTTCCACCGTCTGCCCGGGCAAACCAATCATCACCCCGGTACCGACCTGATAGCCGATGGCGCGCAAGGATTTCAGGCAATCAACCCGTGAAGCAAAACTTTGCGTCGATGGATGCAGCTGTGCGAACAGCGCCGGGTTGGAGGATTCAATGCGCAACAGATAACGATGCGCCCCGGCTTCATACAGGCGGCGATAATCGGCATCAGAGAGCTGGCCAAGGCTCAGCGTGATGCCCAACCCTTCAGGTAATGCGTCGCTGGCGGTTTCACGTTTGATGCGTTCAATACAGCGGGCGATAAGGTCAATAAATTTACGGTCTGCCCTCTCACCCGACTGGATCACCAGCGAGCCATAGCGGCTGTCGGCGGAAAGCTTGGCACAGGCGATGATCTCATCCTCGTCGAGGGTGAAACGATGTACTGTGGTGATAGATTTGCGAATACCGCAATAATAGCAGTCACAGGCGCAGGCGTTAGAAACTTCAATCAGTCCACGGAAGAAAACCCCGTCGCCGCATTTTTCGAGCAGCAGCTTTTCGGCCGCATCGCGAATGGCGCGGACATCTTTAGGGGCCCGCGCGTGCAAAATGGCGATCAGTCTGTCGCGGTCTGGCACAGTGCCTAAAACTGCCGGATCAAACGGTTTCGAGCCGGTTGAGCGCGGTCGCATTGCGGTTGATGTAGCGGGTGTGGAGCAGGTCATGGCTTTTGCGCCCACAGGGCCCCTCGCGCAAATATTCGCGATAGATCCGCTGAATGTCGGGGTTTTCGTGGCTCTTGCGCACGCCAGCGGCCGCATCCTCGGCATAGAGCGCTTTGGCGCGTGCCGCACGGATTTGCGGGCTGGTGGGGATCGGCTGACCGCCGCCACCCAGGCACCCACCGGGGCAGGCCATGAATTCGATGAAGTGGCATTGCGAGAACGGGCCCTTCTGACGAATATCCTCCATCACGCGTATCGCATTGGCGGTACCGTGAGCAAGCCCGACGCGTAAGGTTACACCCTTGAGCCAGTCGAAATCGGGCACCAGATGGGCAAACAGCGGCGGCACTTTGCCCACATTTGTGATGGGTATTTCAGCCATACGCAAGCCGGTGAAACCGCGCACCGGCTTGATGTCGGCGTGATTGAACAGAGTTTCGACTTTCTCGCCGGTTACCACCTCGATCACCGTACGCAGCGCCGCTTCCATCACCCCGCCGGTCACGCCGAAAATCACCCCCGCCCCGGACGAGGTGCCGAACGGATCATCAAAAGGCGACTTTTCCAGCGCAGGCAGATCCAGCCCGGCCTGTTTGAACATCCGGGCCATTTCGCGCGTGGTCAGGGCATAGTCGATGTCGCGGAAGCCCGAGGCATGCATTTCGGGCCGCGCCGCCTCGTATTTCTTGGCGGTGCACGGCATAAGCGAGACTGAAACAATTTTGGCCGGGTCCCAGCCATTGATCCCGGCCAGATAGGTTTTGAGCACCGCACCCATCATTTGCTGCGGACTTTTCGCGGTCGACAGATGGGACAGGAAATCCGGGTAGAAATGCTCGAGAAATTTGATCCACCCCGGCGAGCAGGAGGTGAACTGGGGCAGCGCCGCCGCATTACCTTTCTGCACCACACCCTGATACAGGCGGGAAATCAGCTCGGCCCCCTCCTCCATAATGGTGAGGTCGGCCGAGAATGTCGTGTCGAACACCTTGGCAAAACCGATGCGCCTCAGCGCAGTATTCATCTGAAAGGTCATCGCCGTGCCGGGCGGGCAATCGAACGCCTCACCAATGCCGGCGCGCGGGGCCGGGGCGGTCTGAATTACCACGATCTTGTCGGGGTCTTCCAGCGCGCGCCATACCGCATCGGTATCATCGCGTTCAGTCAGCGCCCCGGTCGGACAGCGGTTGATGCACTGGCCGCAATTGATGCACCAGGCATCCTTCATTTCGCGCCCCATAAAGGTCGAGATGCGACTGTGATCGCCCCGCCCGTCGGTGGTGAGCGCCGAAATACCCTGATAAAGCGCGCACATGCGGATACAACGACGACACAGGATGCATTTGTTCATATCGCGCTGAATGATGTTGGCCGGATCGGCCATATCGAACAGCGGCGCATCGGGGCGGCCGAAACGCTCGGTCGAAACGCCATAATCAGCACACAGTTTTTGCAGTTCACAGGAACCGTTACGAGCACAGGCGAAACAATCGCCGTAATGCTCGCTCATCATCAGTTCCAGAATATCGCGTCGGGCATGGCGGATCGCAGGACTCGAGGTGCGGATTTTCATCGGCCCGTGCACCGGCAGCGCACAGGATGCCTGCAAGGTTTTAAGCCCCTCGACCTCAACCAGACACAGCCGGCAACTCGATGGGGTCGGCAGCATGCCGGAAGCGGCAAAGCGCGCGGCATTGCTTTGTTTGTCCTCGGTCATGTCGGACTGGGCATAGAGTGCCTCAGGACACAGATCATCATGATGGCACAGGGTGGGAATGCTGATACCCGCACTACGCGCCGCCTCCAGCACCGTTGTGCCTGCGGCAACATCGATATCGGTATCATCGATACGAATGGTGATGGTCACGTCCATGGCA
>JBAVPS010000502.1:0-5402 GCA_049693315.1 Rhizomicrobium sp.
AGTCCAAGGTGTCGTTCAAGGATGTCGATACCGACATCACCGGGGATCAGGCTGGCGAACGCTTCACCCTCACCGGGCTTGATCCGGCACGCAGCAATCTGGTTGGTGGCGGCTCCTTCGGGTTCAAGGTCGACAGCTGGTCGCTCAACGTCAATTTCGACTGGATCCATGGCAATAACGGCATGACCCAGAAGATCGGCACCCTCAATTTCGTGGTTCGGCTCTAGAAAAGACAAATATGCGCAAGATGACGAAGACAGAGATTTCGGTGGCGTCCGGCATGCCGGGCCGTTGTAAGGGTAGGAAATCGAAATTGAACAAGCGTAATCTGATGCTTTCAGCGGCTACGATCGCAATTCTTGCGACGCCGGCCTCTGCCTCTTCCTCAACGACGGTTTCGCTGGATTCGGATGATATCTGTATTGCTTCGGCGGATATTCACTGCATCACCAGCAAGACGACCAGCGCGCTGAGCACGTCGACCGCCACCGGGGTTGATAGCGCTGCGGGCCCCAGCAACATCTATATGTTCTATGACAGTGATAACGGCTATGGCCGCATCACAATGAAGAAGGCCAACACCGCGCTCGTCACGATTGATTCGAGCAATTACCTCTACAGCAATGGTGTTTTGTCCAACACCGAATCCTCTGGTGCGCAAGGTGTCCGGGTTGATTTGTCGGCCAACCCCGATACTTCGGCCTGGAAGCTGGAAAACTACGAACTCGACACCATCACCGGGGCAGCGATTTACCTTGATGCGTCTTCGACGATGTACCTGACCGGCGATGGTTCGAGCAAGGTCGGCATCTGGTTAGACCCCAGCGAGTCTGCGACCGGCACCGGTACGCTGACCGGCGATATCATCACCTATTACGGATCGGTGATTTCGATCAAAGGTGACGATTCTATCGGTATCCTGATGGATAAAGGCGCGACGCTTGACGGCAATATCGAACTGAGCGGCACGCTGGATATCTATCAGCACAAACCTAAGTCGATGACGGCGTCGAACCTGTTCGGTCTGTATATGAACGGCTACGTCAACGGCAATGTCGGCATCTATGATGGTGGCACTGTGCTGGTGGCGGGGACCGGGGCCAACGGCTTCTTTATTTCCGGCAGCGGCGTCTCGGGCAACATCACGATTGAAGGTACGCTGGCGACCGAGGGGATCGATTCCTCCTCCGTCTCCTCGACCTACTACACCACCAATTCGGATAAGATTTATCCCGATGCCGGTCCGGCGCTGACGGTCAATTCCAGCGTCGGCAAGGGTATCGAGATTACTGGTCTGAATTATGACGATGACAGCGATTCGACCACGGGCGCGGTTTCAACCGTTGGTACCGAGGCGACCATTCTGATTTCGCCGGTGGTTGTAACTGGCGGTACCACCTATACCGCCAGTTCCAGCGTTGTGGTTGGTCTGTATCAGTCCTACAGCACGACCTATAAAACCTATTCTTACGAGGCCTATGACCCCGGGTTTGGCCTTTATAACCGTGGTACGGTTTCGCTGACGCCGACCAACGTCAACTATTCGGTTGGCGCGGCGCTCCGGATCGAGGGCACCAGTGCCCTGCCGACCTATATCAATGGTGGCATCTTCAATTCGGGCTCGATCTCGGCTGCCGCAACGACGGATGAAAAATACTATTCGGTTACCGCAACCGCGGTCAGCCTTGAAGGTAATGTCACTGTCGGCGGCTATTACGATGGAAAAAGTTGGTCTCCTGACGATATCGATTGCTCCGGCGGCACCTGCACCTATGAAAGCGGTATTCCCGCCAGTGTGATTGCGGAAATGCAGGCTGCAGGCAGCAAGGTTCTTGCCAATGGCCGGGTTTCTGCCGCCAGTGATGAAACCGGTTATGATCAGGCCGCCTTCGTCAACAGTGGCGATACCGGTTCGGGCAAGATTTCCGCTACCATCTCGGGCAAAGGCGGCGGCACAGCCACGGCGCTGCTGATTTCGTCAGATTCCTATCTGTCTTCGATCTATAATTCGGGGACAATCTCGGCCACCGCAAGTACCACCCATACCACTATCACCAGCACGCTGGCGGCCTATGCCATTCATGATCTGTCCGGCTCGCTGACCTACATCTATAATGCGGGGACGATTTCGGCTGCGGCAACATCGCTCGACAGTGATTTGCAGATCGCCGATGCCATCAACCTGATCTCGGATAACACGACGACGAATGCGGCCAGCGGTGTGACGCTCATCAACGCGGCAACGTCGGATGCCGCGGCGACGATTACCGGGAATATCCGCTTTGACACCGGCACCAACCAGCAGATTTATCTGACCGGCGCCAGCTCGTCCTATCTGTCACGCATCCTCGGTACGATTTATTACGGCGCGTGCAGTGACGGTTCGAGCAGTTGCGGCGACGTCCTGTCGATCGGTGCCTTCGGTGAGGTTTCTGGGCAGGTCGCCAGTTACGGCAGCGATATTGCCGTTACCATTTATAATAATGGTTTGCTGTATCTGCAAAACAGCTATGACAAGGACAGCTCTGAAATCCTGAACGGTACAGCGCTGACCGCCAGTACTGTGACGGTTTATGACGGCGGTTATCTCAGCCTTGGCATTAAGGAAGATTCCGGCCTCAACAGTTCCGGCTATATTCAGGCCTCCGGTGACGTCAATATTTACAGCGGTGCCAATCTTGGTGTGGCCTATAACAGCTATATCGGCAGTGAAGGCACGGGTTCAACGTATGTGCTGATGTCCACCACCGGCACACTCAATATCGAGGATCTGGCGACCTACGCCCACGATATTTCGACCCCGATGACGGCAAGCTGCGATGGCACCGGTAATACCTGCGGTGACATGCCGTTCCTGTTTGCCTCGCAGACGCTGACCGTCAAGCCTGGTACAAACAGTTCGGGGGCGACCACGAACGACCTGGTGCTGACGGTTGTGACCAAGACGGCTGATCAGTTGCAGTTGACCGGTTACGCCAAGCAGATGTTCACGCAGATCAATGCTGCGGTCAGCACCGATGACGAACTTGGTGCCGCTATGGTCAACGGCATTCACGCCAATGTTGATGATACGACGGCGACGGGGGCCTCCTACGAAGCGCAAAAGGCTTATGATGCCTATGCGCCAAATGCTTCCGGCGGCACGCGTGCCATCGCGCTGGCGATCACCGATCAGGCCACCGGTGTGGTGGCAGCCCGTCAGCGTTCCTTGCGCATGTTCGCCAAGGAAGAGGGCGAACTGACCCTGTGGACCCAGGAATTTGTTCAGTCGATCAAGAACCCTGGCCAGGGCGCGGTGCAGGAAGACGGCAGTCGCGAGAAGACCGGTTTCCGCGATCACGGCTTCGGCGTGGTGGTCGGTATGGATGCCGGCAGCCCGGAAAAAGGCTGGTACGGCGGCGCACTGACTTTCTATAACGGTGACGTCAGCGAAATTCAGCGGACCTCGCACGAAAATCAGATGTGGTTCGTCGCCTCGGGCTATGGCACGTGGCGCGGCAAAGGCCTGTTCTTTGATGGCAAGGTCGATCTCGGCTATGCCCATATCAAGGGATTGCGCTATCTGCATCTTGAAGAAGGCACTGGCGATTCGCAGACCAGTTTTGTGCGCTATGCCCAGAACGCCCACTCGGCCGCTATGGCGTCGACCGGCTTCACCACCGGTGCCACCTTCACCTACAGCGCGTTCACCTTCCAGCCGCAGCTTAGCGTTGATGGTATGTTCCTGCGCGAAAATGGCTACACCGAATTCAATCCGGTCGACAAAACGCCGGATGCGGACGGTTTCAGCCTGACGGTCAAGTCGCATTTTGCCAAGTCGTTGCGGGCCTTCCTGGGTTCGTCGGTGCGGTATGATCTCGATCTGCTCGGGGTCTTCCTGCAGCCGGAAATGCGCGCCGGGTATCGCTATGACTTCCTGAACGATCCGACTAAGCTGAAGGCGGCATTCAAGGATCTTGAACCCGATACGACGGGTAATCAGAGCAGTTCGTATTTCTCGATTCAGGGGCCCGATCCGTCGCAGGGTAACTTTGTGCTCGGCACGTCGGTCAGCACCACATCGGGTGCGTGGTCGCTTGGCCTCAGCTACGATTATATTCGTGGCAGTGGTGGCAATCTGGAACAGGTCGCCACCTTCAACCTAATCGGGCGAATTTAAATCCGCATCATTGATGGGCGGAAAATCCGTCCGCCTGATACATTTCCGCCTGCGGACGATCACCGTCCGCAGGCGTTTTGCTGTATTGGGGCTTACCAGCTGCCGGTATTAGGCATCGATGCCCAGGGTTCCTGTGGGGGCAGCGTCTCACCCTTTTGCAGAAACTCGATCGAAATACCGTCTGGTGTGCGGATGAAGGCCATATGGCCATCGCGCGGCGGGCGGTTAATGACGACGCCGCCATCGCGTAACCGGGCGCAGGTGGCATAGATATCGTCAACTTCATAGGCCAGATGGCCGAAATTGCGCCCGCCGGTATAGTCTTCCGGGTCCCAGTTATAGGTCAGTTCAACCAGTGGGGCCTCAGTCGGCGCAGCCGTTGGTAAATCCTGGGGGGCGGCCAGATAGACCAGCGTAAAACGGCCTGCGGCACTTTCTATCCGCTTGATTTCGCTCATCCCAAGCTTGTTACAAAAAAAGTCGAGCGACGTTTCAAGATTCGTCACACGGATCATTGTGTGCAGATAGCGCATTTTTTTTGCCTCTTTTAGTTCCGCAGTTTGGCACAATTTTGCCATTTTTCTTTAGGGTGGATCGGCGTTGAATTGTTTTTGCCTCACGCGACAATTGATCCGACCTTTACCTAAATAGTTATACTAATTAGCATATTTTTGCACATCGGTTTTATTGCCAGGTGGTAGTCCATCATGTAAGCATATCAAGCGTTCGGCAAAAAAAGTTGTCCTCTATTGTTTTTTCACCACAATGTTATGAGAACGTCATCTTTGTCGATCGTTACTTGATGGTTGCGGTTCCGGTTAACCTAGACCACCAGGAATGCGGCATTTCGCGTTATAGCCTCACATCGGAACCTCTAGACCTCGTCAAAAACCATGTTTACGATTAGGTTACATAAATGGTTAGGACGCACCCGGAACAACGGGTGCATGAGGGGGAACGCGTAAGCATGTTTCGCGAAGAAATGGCCCGGCGCATGTGCGCAGGGCTTAGCTTTATCCAGTATCGGTAAGGTCCATGGAACAGCCAACACACGCTATCAGAAGTTTGTCTTCTGCAAACAAGACCCGCCGTACAATCGCTTTGGTGATTGCCGTCGGTCTTAACGTAGCATTCGGAGTGGCGCTTAACGCCGGTCTGGTCCGCACATTGGTCGAAAAGCTTCCGGAAGCGGTTAAGGTGGATGTCGTCGAGGAGAAGATCCCCGATAAGGCACCGCCGCCAC
>JBAVPS010000503.1:0-9668 GCA_049693315.1 Rhizomicrobium sp.
AAGCGAAAAGCCCGGTTTAGCGATAATATTCTCGCTTTTCATGACTGGTGATCGCTTAAAAGGGAGCCACGGCGTTGTGTCTGGCTGCCGGGGCAATTGCCAAGACCGCGCCGCTGGCTTAATTCTAGCGCTATGGAAAACGCATTTGATCTGATCTTGCGTGGCGGCATTGCGGTCACGCCAAACGGCACCGCCCCCGCCGACATCGGCATCCGTGGTGGTAAGATTGCGGCCATCGGCAGCCTTGGCACCGCACCGGCCGCCTCGGTTTATGACGCGCGCGGGCTTCACGTTCTGCCCGGTGCCATCGACACCCAGGTGCATTTCCGCGAGCCCGGATGGGAAGCGCGCGAGACGCTGGAAAGTGGCAGCCGTGCCGCTGTTCTGGGCGGCATCACCGGTGTGTTCGAGATGCCGAACACCAGTCCGCCGACCACCACTGCCGAAGCGCTGAACGATAAGCTGGCGCGCGCTGCCGGGCGGATGCATTGCCATTATGCGTTTTATGTCGGGGCGACGGCGGGCAATGTCGGCGAACTGGCGACGCTGGAAAAATTACCCGGTGCGGCCGGGGTGAAAGCCTTCCTTGGATCGTCTACCGGTTCGCTGTTGCTGGCCGAGGAAACGGATATCGATGCCGCCTTAAGAAGCGGCACCCGCCGCATGGCGGTGCATTCCGAAGATGAAGCCCGGCTTAAGGCCCGCAAGGATGGCTATACGGTGCCGGGTGATCCGCGCAGCCATCCGGTGTGGCGCGATGATGAAGCGGCGCGGCTTTCGACCGAGCGCGTGTTGCGTCTGGCCCGGGCGGCACGGCGCAAACTGCATGTGCTGCATGTTTCGACGGCGGTCGAGCTGCCGCTGCTGGCCGGGGCACGGGATTTTGCCTCGGTCGAGGTGACGCCCCAGCATCTGACCTTAAGCGCGCCGGAATGTTACGAGCGTCTGGGTACCCTGGCGCAGATGAACCCGCCGGTCCGTGGCCCCGAGGTGCGCGAGGCGCTGTGGCAGGCGGTGCGCGATGGGCTGGTTGATGTGATCGGTTCGGATCACGCCCCCCATTTGCTCGAAGACAAGGCCAAACCCTATCCCACATCACCTTCGGGTATGCCGGGGGTACAGACGCTGGTGCCGCTGATGCTGAACCATGTCAACGCCGGGCGGCTGAGTTTAGAGCGCTTCGTTGATCTGACCAGCGCGGGGGCGGCCCGTCTGTTTGGTCTTTGTGCCAAGGGGCGGATTGCGCTGGGCTATGACGCCGATTTCACCGTGGTCGATTTAAGGCGTCAGGCGCGGATCGAAAATGCCGCCCAGGCCTCCAATTGCGGCTGGACACCGTTTGACGGTATGACGGTGACCGGGTGGCCGGTTGCCACCATTCTGGATGGTAAAATCGTCATGCAGGACGGGGCGCTGATCCTGTCGGGGCAGGGGCAGGCTTTCCGCTTTCTCTGAAATTGGCCTGATTTGACAACTTGAGGTGGGTGCAGTTTTGTCTTGCATTGCGCCGCGGTTTGGGGTGGCTTAGCAGCCTTCTCGTCCACACCCGGTGTAGGGTTGTGGTACAGCCTTTAAGGGGCTATCCGGTTTGTCTGGCCGATTTGCGTCCGGGGCTGAAAAAAGATAGGAGGAATTTCAAGCGTTTGGCGTAGCCGTGCCCATGCCGGCGGCATTCGGGTTTGGGGTTATGCATTAATAATTTGACATTGCCCCCCCATGGGGCAGTGACGTGGTATTCAGTTGGTGATCTATCTTTGCTGCCAGCGGATACTTCGGATGGTATGACAATTTGCCGGAAATTGAAGGTCTGGGCTGAAGCCCCAGCGTTCTCGGCGGCAAAATAAAATGGGGAGTAGGTCTGCTTTGCTACGACATCTGGATCGCATGGCCGAACAAAAACGAGTTTAAATGGTGGGGTATATTCAACTCATTATCTCGGGTGCATTGCTCGGATTTTTTGCGGCGATTCCGATCGGGCCGGTCAATCTGATCTGCATCCGGCGGACTCTGCATTTTGGCACATATTATGGTTTCATGTCTGGCCTGGGCGCTGCCCTGGGCGATTGCATGTTTGCCTCGATCACCGCTTTTGGCATCACGGCACTGTCGCAACTGATTGTCGGTTATTCTTTTCCGATGCAGTTGTTTGGCGGGCTGTTTCTGATGGCTTTCGGTATTCGCACCTTCTTTGCGCCGCCGCCGCCCAATTTCCGCGAGCGGCTTAGCGCCCCGGTGAAATCGGCGCCGTCACAGGCCCGCGCCGTGGCTTCCACCTTCATGCTGACGGTGTCGAACCCGGCGACCTTCTTTGCCTATACCGCCCTGATCGCAGGCGTGGGCATTTTCGCCGACGCCCGGACCAATACGAGCTTTCTGACCGCATCCTTTGTGGTGCTGGGTGTTTTTGTCGGCTCGGCATTATGGTGGTTAACGCTGACGACGGTTGTCGGGCTTTTGCATGCCCGCATCAACGACGCTATCGTGCGCCGGATCAACGAGGTTTCGGGACTTCTGGTTGCCACCTTCGGGGCTATCGTCTTGCTCCATCTGGCCGGTCTCGATATCTTTTGACCCATTACGGTATTTAAGATGCATTCAGGAGAAAAGTTGATGAATCTGCTGCGTTTAGGATTGGTTGTGTCGGCTTTTGTCCTGTTCGGCGCCGGTTCGGCCCTGGCGGCCCCGGCGAAGAAGGCCCCAATCGACCCACAGCTCACGCCAGCGGCTAATCAGGCTTTTCTGGCGGCCAACGCCAAGAAGCCGGGCACGATCATCAAGCCGAGTGGCCTGCAATACCGTATTTTGCACAATGGCTATGGCGCGCGCCCCCATGCCAGCGATTATGTGACGGTGTATTATACCGGCGCGCTGATTAACGGCTCGGTGTTTGATGGTACCGAACCGGGCATGCCCGCCCGTTTCAAGGTCAATTCGCTGATCCCCGGCTGGGCCGAGGCGCTTACCCTGATGCGGGTTGGCGATCACTGGCAGATCGTGATTCCGTCCAACATGGCCTATGGCGAACGTGGCGCGGGCGAAAGCGTTCCGCCCAATCAGACACTGGTCTTTGATGTTGAGCTGATGAAAGTGGTGCCGCCCAAGAAGCGTCCGGTCGGTCCGAACGACGATCCTGATAAGGTCGACGATAATCAGGATCTTGGTCCCGACGATTCGGGGAACTGATTTTCCCTCTTGGTTTTTACTGCCGCGGTAACCAAAATCGGTTACCGTGGCTCGGGTGGTTTTAAGCACAGGATGGCGGACGGTGTTGGGCTTCCGGCAGCGTAAGGGGTTGCGCTCGATGCGCAAGGCCGACAAGACACGTCTGCCTGCCGGCGGCGGGGCGTGGCGCATTGCGCTTGCTCTGGTTCTGGTGGTGGGGGCCAGTGCCCTGTTCTGGGCCGGGCGCGATTATACCGTCACCGCCCCGGACTGGGACGGCTATGTCCGTGGTGTCACCTATAATCCCAGCCACGTTTATTCCGAGCGCGAGAACAAACGCATTACCGAAGCCCGTATCGACACCGATATGGCGCAGCTGTCGCGTTTCACCAGCCATGTGCGCACTTATACGGTGGCCGGTGGTATGGATAAGGTGCCCGATGCCGCCCGCCGCTATGGCGTGACGATTTCGCTCGGAATCTGGATCAGTGCCGACCTCGAAGAAAACGAAGACGAAATTGCCACCGCCTTAAAGGCGATCCAGTCGAACCGGCGGGTGATCGACCGCGTTATCGTCGGCAACGAAGCGATTATGCGCGGTGATGTCACCACCGACCAGCTCAACGCCTATATCCGGCGCGTGCGCGAGGCGCTGCCCGCCCGCATCAAGGTGACAACGGCGGAAACCTGGTCGACCTGGATGCTGCACCCAGAGCTTGGCCGTTATGTCGATATCATCACCGTGCATCTGTTGCCGTTCTGGGAAAGTGTGCCGGTTGGCGATGCGATGGGCTTTGTCGAACGCCATTACGACATGGTGCAGGAGGAGTTTCCCGGTAAGCCCGTGGTGATTGGCGAGGTGGGCTGGCCATCGCAAGGCCGTCCGCGCGGCCCCGCCGATGCGACGGTGGCCAATGAAGCCTTTTTCGTGCGCAACTTCGTCAAATTCGCGCTGGATAAGGGCTATGACTATTACCTGATCGAAGCCTATGACCAGCCGTGGAAATCCGGTGTCGAGGGGGCGGTCGGGGCCTATTGGGGGCTTTACAGCGCCGACGGTACGCCGAAATTTGCCTTCACCGGCTTGCTGCGGTCTTTCCCCCAGTGGCGCAGCTATATGGTGCTGGCTGCCATCTTCACGCTGGGCTTCGGATTACTGATCCTGGGGCGGATGCCCAGGGTGCGCCAGCGCGGCTATTTCGTGATGGGCCTTTTGGTGGCGGCGGTAATCTCCGGCATTCTGATGGTCATCGACGTGGTGTTGTTAAGCTATGTCGACTGGATCGATCTTTTACTGATTATCGCCATGATCCCGCTGGTTCTGCTGGCGGCGATCGTCATCCTGACCGAGGGGGTGGAGCTGTCCTCCAGTCTGTGGCGGGTCGAGGCGCGGCGGGTGCCTGCCGCCATCCCGGAACAGGGGGCCCGTGTAAGCGTCCATGTGCCGTGTTATAACGAGCCACCGGATATGATGATCGAGACGCTGAACGCTCTGTCGCGGCTCGATTATGATGATTTCGAGGTGATCATCCTCGACAATAACACCCCGGATGAAGCAACCTGGAAGCCGGTGGCGGCGCATTGTGAAATGCTGACCGCGCAAGGCGGTCCGGCTTTCCGCTTTTTCCATTTTGCCCCGGTGGCGGGTTTTAAGGCAGGCGCGCTCAACATCGCTTTGGCGCTGACCGATCCGGAGGCCCAATATATCGCCGTCATCGACAGTGATTATCAGGTCGAACCGAACTGGCTGCGTCTGACGCTGCCGCTGTTTGCCTCGCCACAGATTGCTTTGGTGCAGGGGCCGCAGGATTATTCCGATGCTGGCGAAAGCGTCTTCAAATCGATGGCATACGAGGAATATCGTGGCTTCTTCCGCATCGGCATGGTCGAGCGTAACGAGCACAACGCCATCATTCAGCACGGCACCATGACCATTGTGCGTAAAAACGCGCTGCAACAGGTTGATGGCTGGGCCACCTGGTGCATCACCGAAGATACCGAACTGGGTCTCAAGCTGTTCGAGGCTGGCTATGGTGCGGCCTATCTGCCGCAAAGCATGGGCCGCGGTCTGATCCCCGATACGCTGAAGGCGTTCCAGAGCCAGCGTTACCGCTGGGCCTATGGCGCGATGCAGATCTTAAAGCGCCATGCGGCCGAGATTTTCCGTGGCCGGAGCAAGCTGTCGCTGGCCCAGCGCTATCAGTTTATCAGCGGCTGGCTGCCGTGGATTTCCGATAGTCTGGGGCTGATCGTCACCCTGATGGCGCTGATCTGGTCGGCGGCCATGTGGGGCGCGCCACGTTATGTTTATGTGCCGATGCCGGTGTTTTCATTGGCGGCGATTGCGCTGTTCGCGGTTAAAACCGGCAAGACGCTGCTGTTATACCCGTCCAAGGTTGGTTCGGGCGTGATGGGGGCGGCGATGGCTTCTGTCGCCGGTCTGGCGCTGACCCATACCGTGGCCAAGGCGGTGATCTTCGGCCTGTTCACTAAAAGTCAGGCATTCTTACGCACGCCCAAACTGGCCGATCAGGCCAAACTCAGTCAGGCCTTGCGCGGCGTCTGGCAGGAGACCATGCTGTTCGTGCTCTGTCTTCTGGCCATTGTGTCGGTCTTCGCCACCGGGCGTTATGATGATCCGGCGGCGATTGTCTGGGCGGTTATGCTGGCGGTGCAAAGCCTGCCTTATGCCGCCACCATCACCACGGCGGTGATCAGTGCCCGCTCAAACCGCAAGGTGGTGGCTGCGCAACAGGGCCTTTAAGCGAGGGTGAAATGGCGCGTTCCGCATTGGGTTTTGAGCTTACCCCGCCATCGCGGGCCGAAACCGAACAGCTGGCCCGGAACCTTGATCCCGAATCCCGGCGCATTTTACTGGGGCAGGGGACCGAGGCACCATTTTGCGGCGGCTTCGTCGATAACGCGGATGACGGCGTTTATGTCTGCGGCCTGTGCGGGCTGCCGCTGTTTACCTCGTCGGCTAAGTTTCATTCCGGCAGCGGCTGGCCCAGCTTTTATGCGCCGCTCAACCCCGACCATATCGCCAATATCAAAGATCTCAGCCATGGCATGGTGCGGGTGGAAAATCGCTGCGCCCGCTGTGGCGCGCATCTTGGTCATGTGTTCGAGGATGGTCCACGGCCTACCGGTCTGCGTTATTGCCTCAATTCGGCAGCACTGCGCTTTGTGGCGGCAGGGGCGGTGTTGCCCGATCTGCTGGCCCGCGGCACACCGGAAGGGGCCGCCTTTATTTTTTAAACATCTTCCAGTCTGGCCAGCATATCGGCCAGTGTCTGTTCGGCCAGCACGGCCTCGGCGGCTTGCTGCATTTGCCCCAGAAGCGCGGCAATGGCCTTTGGCGCGGCGCGGCCCACCGGGCATTTATGGTTACAATCCTGCCGGGTGCCGGGGCCAGCCGGTTCGTCCACCGCCGTATAAATCTCGCTTAAGGCGATCTGACTGGCCGGGCGGGTCAGCCATGCCCCGCCATAGGAGCCAGAACGGGTCTGCACCAGCCCGGCGGCCATCAGCTGGGCCAGAATGCGGCGCACCACCACCGGATTGGCCCCGATACTGCCGGCCAGCGTGCGCGAGGCCATGGCGCGCAGTGGCGCGTCGGCCTTCATATGGGCCAGAAGCAGTAACGTATGCAGGGCTGTGGCGAATTTCAGACTGGTCATAGCTATAGGAATAGGGACAGTTACGCATCTTGCAAGGGCCAATCTTCACGGAAGTCCGGGGGCAAGGGGTAGAATTCCTGAACGTAAACCGTATTATGCGGGCACAGTCGATGAAGGGTTGCTAGCTGTGGTTGATAAAAAGATTAAGAAGGTCGTTTTGGCCTATTCCGGCGGTCTGGATACGTCGGTCATTCTCAAATGGTTACAGACGGAATACGGCGCGGAAGTCGTGACGTTCACCGCCGATCTGGGGCAGGGTGCCGAACTGGACGCGGCCCGCGCCAAGGCGGAAATGCTCGGCATCAAGCCGGAGAATATCTTCATCGAGGATTTGCGCGAAGAATTCGTTCGCGATTACGTCTTCCCGATGTTTCGCGCCAACGCGCTGTATGAAGGGATCTATTTGCTGGGCACCTCGATTGCGCGCCCGCTGATCTCCAAGAAGCAGATCGAGATTGCCGAAAAGACCGGGGCCGACGCCGTTTGCCATGGTGCCACCGGCAAGGGTAACGATCAGGTCCGTTTCGAGCTGGCCTATTACGCCCTCAAGCCCGATATCAAGGTGATTGCGCCGTGGCGCGAATGGGCGCTGACCAGCCGCACCAGGCTGCTGGAATTTGCCGAACAGCATCAGATTCCGATTTCCAAGGATAAGCGCGGCGAGGCCCCGTTCTCGGTCGATGCCAACCTGCTGCATTCCTCCTCAGAAGGTAAAGTGCTGGAAGACCCGGCGGTCGAGCCGGAGCCTTACGTTTATCAGCGCACCATCAGCCCGGAAGACGCCCCCGACAAGGCGACCATTATCGAGGTCGGCTTTGAAAAGGGCGATGCCGTCTCGATCGATGGCGTCAAGATGAGCCCGGCCACCATCCTGACCAGGCTGAACGAGCTGGGCCATGATAACGGCATCGGCCGCATCGATCTGGTCGAAAACCGCTTTGTCGGCATGAAGTCGCGCGGCGTCTATGAGACCCCCGGCGGCACCATTCTGCTCGCCGCCCATCGCGCGATTGAGAGCGTCACGCTTGACCGCGGCGCCGGGCACCTTAAAGACGAGCTGATGCCGAAATATGCCGAGCTGGTCTATTTCGGTTTCTGGTTCTCGCCGGAACGCGAAATGCTGCAGGCCCTGATCGACAAGAGCCAGGAATATGTCACCGGTTCGGTGCGCCTCAAGCTCTACAATGGCAATGTCATCGTCATTGGCCGTTCGTCGCCTTATTCGCTCTATTCGCAGAACCTTGTCACGTTCGAGGACGATCAGGGCGCCTATGACCAGAAGGACGCGGCTGGCTTCATCAAACTGAACGCCCTGCGCCTGCGCACCCTGGCGGTGCGTAACCGCAAGGCAAAATAACGCCGCACGCATCCTGCGCTTTAAGCCGAAGGATGAAACGTGTGATGAATACCAAACGGCGCGGAAGATGCCTTCCGCGTCGTTTTTGCGTGTGGGGTGGCGGTCTGTTTGATCCTGACGGGTGAAGGATAAAGCTGCCTTTGCCAGTGGTTGTGTCGTGTTGGTACGAAAACCTTCCCTTGTTTTATATATAACAAATACTTATGGATATAATAGAAAACTGCGATTTGATTTATTTCTGGTAGTCCCTATCTTTTGGGTTGTCGCGGCGTGACGCCGCAAAGCCATTTGGGGGCGCAAAACGCCCCTCAATCTGAAAGATCATTACCATGAAAATGAACGCCATTATCTGGCCGGAAGAATTCATCCCCGGTACTACCGACAATTACGTTTCCAACGAAGTGATCGTCGCCGGTCTGACCGCTGCCGATGTTTGGCCGCTGCTGGCCACCCCGGCACTGTGGCCGACCTATTACGCCAACTCAGCCGATATTCGCTTTTATGATAACAAGGGGCCGGTGCTGGAAGACGGCGTCCGTTTTTTCTTTAAGACCTTTGGCTTTCCGGTTGAATCTCAGTGCACTGAGTATGTTGCGCCTGCACCGGGCCAGCCCGGCCGCGTGGCATGGCATGGCTGGGACGGCGAGGGCGATAGCCGCCTCGATATTCTGCATGCCTGGTTGGTGGAAGATTTGCCGGGTGGTCGTGTGCGCATCCTGACCCAGGAAAGCCAGAAGGGTAAGCCCGCTGCCGAATTGGCCAAGGCGCAGCCCAACCCGATGATCAATGGCCATCAGGATTGGCTGAACGGTCTGGTCACGGCGGCGAAAAAGGCGAAGGGCTAGTCTACGGCTTCCTTTGTCCGCAGCAGCGATGCCACGACTGCCACGGCCAGAATAAGGGCTGTGGCACCAAGGGCAAAGGCAATGGGGATGGGGTAAATGTCGGCGAGCAGGATCTTGGCACCGATCAGCATCAGGATCATCGCCAGCCCATGCTTGAGATAATGCAGGCGGCTTGCCAGCCCGCGTAAGGCAAAGTAGAGCGAGCGCAGTCCCAGAATGGCGAAGATGTTAGAGGTCGTCACCACAAACACATCGGTGGTGACGGCAAAGATCGCGGGCACGGAATCAACGGCAAACATCAGGTCGGTCAGCTCAACCGCGATCAGTACGATGAACAGTGGTGTCACCATCCGTTTGCCGTTTTCGCGGGTAAAAAAGCGCCCATCCGGCAGCTGTGTCCCGCTCACCGGCAGATGGCGACGCAGCCATGTCATCACTGGATGATCGGCCGGGCTGGTCTCGCTATCTTTGCTGTGCAGCAGCATGCGTACGCCGGTGACCACGAGGAAAATACCGAACAGATAGAGAATCCAATGAAATTGGGTAATCAGCGCTGCGCCAGCGATAATCATCACTACACGCATAATGATGGCACCGATAATACCCCAGAACAGAACGCGATGT
>JBAVPS010000504.1:0-3776 GCA_049693315.1 Rhizomicrobium sp.
AGTGTGGCCGGGCCGATCCATTTTAAGGGGCCAACCTTACTTTGATAACAGACCTGATAATCTGTCCTGCCTAAAGCTGCGGCCAGGGCTTTGGCGGTGGCTTCAACATGTTCTGCATACGGATCACCACTGTTGATAACCCGTTCCGGCAAGCCGTGCGCACTGAGTAACAAACGATAAGATAGCCCCGGCTGGCATTTTTTTGCGGCAGCGGCCGTCAAATCGGTAAGGGCGGCGATAAAGCCGGGCAGGGTGGCGTAACAGCACACGGAATGTGTCGGCGCTGTGACGCCCGCGCGAGCCGCCACCTGATGCCACTCAGCCAACGATGAGCCAGTCGTAGTTTTAGAATATTGCGGATAGAGCGGCAGCAGGATGATGTGGTCAGGCGCAAAATGTTGTAGTGCGCGCACAGTATCCACCGCAAAAGGCGGCGTATAGCGCATAGCAATAAATACACGCGTGTTACCACCCAATACTTGTTGCAGGGCAACGGCCTGTGCCTCAGTCTCACGCAGGATAGGCGAACCACCACCAATCGCACGATAAATCGCAGATGCCGTAGGGCTGCGTCGTTTGGCAATAAAACGCGCCAGCCACAAGCGAAACGGTGCCGGTAAAGTAATAATCGCCGGATCAGAAAACAGATTGCGCAAGAATGGTTCGACACCGGCAAGGTTTTCCGGGCCACCGAGATTAAACAGCACTACAGCCAGTTTCATCGCTATCCCCGGATCAAAGAAACCAGTTTTTCAACATGGACAATTGGCGTGTCGGGCAGAATACCATGACCTAGGTTAAAGACATGAGCCTTACCCTGCATTGTTTGTAAAATTTCGTCGACTTGTCTTTCCAGTACCGTGCCACCGGCAATCAAAGCCAGCGGGTCCAGATTCCCCTGTATCGCTTTACATTGAAGGGTATCCTTGGCCCAGCCAAGCGAAACCGAAGTGTCTAACGATACCGCATCAACACCAGTTTCCGCGGCATAAATCCGATACCCATCCTGCGACGTAAGACGCGGAAAACCAATAATTTTCGCATCCGGTAACGCTGTGCGCACTTTGTGGACAATTTTTTTTGTCGGCTCTACAACAAAGCTGCGAAAAAAGTCCGTACGCAGATTACCCGCACTGCTGTCGAAGATCTGCACCGCATCAGCACCGGCGCGCAACTGCGCAATCAGGCTCAACGCCACACAGTCGCTTAAAATATCGATCAACGCAGCAAAGGACACCGGTTCACGATACGCCCATAACTTTGCCGCCCGCTGTTCATCGCCACCACCACCTGCCGCCATATAGCTCGCCAGGGTCCAGGGCGCGCCCGTGAAGCCCAGGAGTGCTACGGATCGATCCAGGCGGCCGCGGACAAGTTCAAGGGTCTCAAACACCGCTCTCAGCCTCTGACAATGGATTTGCGGATCCATTTCAAAGCGGCTGTCTGGACCTGCCACCTGCAGCCGTGGCGTACCAGCTGAAAAATCCACACCATGGCCCAATGCGGCCGGAATGGTCAGGATATCAGAAAACACAATAGCCGCATCAAAGCCAAAACGGCGGATTGGCTGCATTGTCACCTCAGCAGCCAACTCCGGGTTATGGCACAAATCCCAGAAGGATCCAGCTCTGGCACGAACCTCATGATACTCGGGCAAATATCGTCCAGCCTGGCGCATCATCCAAAGCGCTGGTCTCTCGCAAGCTATGCCACGCAAAGTACGGGTCACTACAGTTTCATGAATCAAAACAAGATTCCTAATTAGTTTAGTGAAGTTGTTGTTAGGCCGGTGGATTGTGCAGCAATTTGTCGATAAGACTCCTACGGATAATATTTTATTAAGATAAACAATACGTTAGTAGACGGTTGGCAAAGCCCTTGCGGGTGCGTAACTGTGAACAGGCAGGGCCGCTCTATCCACAATCATACCCAGGCTGGCCTGTGAGGTGAAAAGAATTTTGTCGGACCCTTGAGTCCAGGTGGGTATGTGCCACCCGTTGTGTGGGTAAAGCTGCGGGTATGGTGCATGAATCTTTTTTGAGCGGCTTGGAAAACGTCATGTCAAAAAAAATCAGTAACAACAGCGTTATTTTGGCGTCAGGCAGTGCCACACGGGCAAAAATGCTGCTTGATGCGGGGATTCTATTCACCCCCTGTGTGCCGGTGGTGGACGAATCCTCTGTTCGCGAAAAGCTCTATAAACAAAGAGAAAATGCAACCACTATCGCGGAAAATTTAAGTCTGGCCAAAGCCATGGTGGTGGCAAAAGAGCATCCGCAAGATCTGGTAATTGGCAGCGATCAATTGTTAGTCTTTGACGGCGTACCGCTAGGAAAATCCGCCGATATTCCGGCGGCAAAGACCCTGCTGCAGGCCCTGCGGGGAAATACCCACTATTTATACACCGCCGCTGTGCTGGTACGGGGGCAGGAATGCCTGTGGCACCATACCACGATCTGCAGCCTGACGATGCGCGCCTTCAGCGAGACTTTTTTAGATCACTATCTTGAGCGGGAAGGTGAAGCGATCCTATCCTCGGTCGGTTGCTACCGGTTGGAAGAACGTGGCCTGCAATTGTTTGACCGGGTTGAAGGGGATTATTTTTCCATCCTTGGGCTTCCGTTGCTGGACCTGATAAAAGCCTTGCGGGATGTGGGAGCATTAGAACAATGAAACTGACGGGTGCAGGTAAAATTGGCGGCGTCGCCGGCTATCCCATTGCCCATTCGCTGTCGCCTCTGCTGCATGGCTTCTGGCTCGAGGAATATGGCATTGACGGGGCCTATGTGCCGCTCAAAATTGCGCCCGAAGATTTCCCCACCACAGTGGACAGTTTAAAAGCGGCGGGCTTTGTCGGTATTAATGTCACCGTGCCGCACAAGGAAACTGCCTTTACCCTGGCCGATAAAGTTAGCCCGATGGCTAAAATCGCCGGTGCCGCTAACCTGTTGATCTTTTCTGAAAGTGGCATCCTGGCCGATAACACCGATGCCCCCGGTCTGATTGCCACCCTAGATGCTGCGCTGGGGCAGGGGGCTTTACGCGGGCAAAAGGTGGTGATCTGGGGGGCGGGCGGTATGGCACGGGCTGCCGTGCTGGCTTTATCCCAGATGGCTGTGGGGGAAATTGTGCTGTTGGCGCGACGGCCGGAAAATGCCGCCGCCTTGGCTGACAGCATGAAAAGAGACTGCGGCTGTGAATTGGTCTCTGGCGGGTTTGAGGCATGGGCCAAGGCTGCCAGCGATAGCGCCTTACTGATTAATGCCACCAGCGCCGGGATGAGCGGACGGCCAGCCATAGATCTGGATCTGGCCGCATTACCGCCCCATGCGGGTGTGTTCGATGCAGTGTATAACCCGTTGATAACCCCACTGCTGGCAGCAGCTGCTGCCGGGCAGCGTCAGACAATTGACGGGTTGTGGCTTCTGCTGCATCAGGCGGTGCCGACATTCGAAGCGATGTTTGGCCTGCGTCCACAAATAAGCCCGGCTTTGCGTGCGGTATTGGAAAAGACCCTTCATGGCAAATAAGCCTTTTTGTCTCGGGCTCACCGGCTCGGTCGGTATGGGAAAAAGCGAAACGGCCAAAATGTTCGCCGCTTTCGGGTTGCCGGTGTTCGATGCCGATGCGGTTGTGCACAAACTGTATCAAACCCCGGAATTCATCGCCCGGATCGAACAGGCCTTTGCCGGTACGACCACGGCAACACAGGTCGATCGGGCCGCTTTGTCGGCTTATCTTCGTCAGGATAATGGTGGTTTTGCCCGGCTTGAGGC
>JBAVPS010000505.1:0-9449 GCA_049693315.1 Rhizomicrobium sp.
GCACTACATTGGTCGAGCAGATTCTGGCCAGCCACCCACAAATACTGGGCGCGGGCGAGCGCATGGATATCTTCCGCCTGATTGGCGACGGGCTGGCGGGAGCGGATTTCCCCGCCCATGTCGCAGAGCTGACCGGAGCGGACTGGCGTGCACTGGGGGCGGCCTATCTTGCCCGGCTTCATGGGGCACTGGGGGCGGATGCGCAAGGACGTACACGGATTATCAACAAACTGCCGGCCAATTTCATGATGGTGGGGCTGATCCATCTTGCCCTGCCGCACGCCCGGATCATCCACGTCAAACGTGATCCGCTCGATTGCTGTTTTTCCTGCTACACGAATCTGTTTTCTCAGAACCTCGATTACACCTATGACCTCAGGGATCTTGGCCGGTTTTATCGCGCGTATGAGAACCTGATGGCGCACTGGCACCATGTTCTGCCAAAAGGCGCGCTGATCGATGTGCAGTATGAAGATCTGGTGGCCGATATTACCGGGCAAAGCCAGCGCCTGACAGACTTTTGCGGGCTGGCATGGGATGCCCGCTGCCTTGATTTTCATAAAACCGAACGGGTGGTGCACACATTGAGCGCCACCCAGGTGCGCCAGCCGCTTTATAAAACCGCCATCGGCCGGGCTGAACCCTATCGGGCGCAGCTTCAGCCTTTGATCGCGGCGTTACAGGCCGATCTTACTTGATGACAATGCCCCGTTCGGCGGCAAAGGCCGCCAGACGCGGGCGCAAGGTGTGATCCGTCCGCCCACAGAGCTTTTCGACAAACTGCTGAACCTCAGCCAAATTCATCGAACGGATCATCATCTTGACCGGGCCGATCTGGTTCGGCGACATCGACAGCGTGCGAATCCCAAGCCCGATCAGCGCCATGGCGTCGAGCGGACGGCCAGCCATTTCCCCGCACAAAGACAGATGTCCGCCAGCCTCAGCCGAACTGCCCACGATCAGGCGCACCAGCGACAGCCCCGCCGGGCTTAACGCATCATAGCGGCGCGCCACCCGTGGATTGGTCCGATCCATGGCGAATAAAAAGCTCATCAGATCGTTTGAACCGATCGACACGAAATCGGCACTGCGCATGATCTGCGGCAGGGTAAAGGCCAGCGCCGGAACCTCCAGCATGGCCCCCACCTTGACCTGACGCGGCGTCGGCTGGCCCAGCAAACGAGCCCGTTCGATTTCACGGTCGATCAGGGCGCGGGCGGCATTAAACTCGGCCACCTCGCTGACCAGCGGCAGCAGAATGCGCAAGGTGCGGCCGACCGCCGCCTGCAGCATGGCCCGCACCTGAATGCGCAAAATCGCCGGACGGTCGAGCGCAATACGAATGGCGCGCCAGCCCAGTTCGGGATTTTCCTCGCGCTCCCACCGGGCATAGGGCAACAGCTTGTCGCCACCCAGATCCAGCGTGCGGAAGATCACCGGCTTATCGCCTGCCGCGTCCAGCACTTCTTTGTAGAAGGCTTTCTGGTCCGCCACCCGCGGCATGGTCGAACCCAGCATGAATTGCAGTTCGGTGCGGAACAAACCGATACCATCGGCCCCCGACGCCTCCAGATGCGCCATGTCGAGCAACAGCCCGGCATTCATCATCAGGCTGATCGGCACACCGTCTTTGGTGACCGCCGGCAGATCGCGGATGGCTGCAAACGATGCCGCCCGATCAACATGCAGCAGCCGCTTGTTTTCATAGGCGGTAATAACTTCGGCGGTCGGGCGCAAATGCACCTCGCCGGTTTCGCCATCGACCGCGATACGGTCGCCCGAACGCGCGCTGTCGGTGATGCCCGAGATGGTGCCCGCCAGCGGCAGCCCCATCGACTTGGCAACAATGGCGACATGCGAGGTCGATGCCGCTTCATCCAGCACCAAAGCCGTGATGCAGTCGCGGCCATAATCGAGCAGTTCAGCCGGTCCCATGGCACGGGCCACCAGCACAGCATTTTCCGGCAGATCCTGCACCGTCGAGATCGAGTGGCCGGACAGATGGCGCAGTAGCCGGCGGGTCAGATCGTCAAAATCATGGGCGCGTTCGCGTAAGATCGGATCGCCCGCCCGGGTCAGGCGCAGCCGGGTTTCGTCCTGCACGCGTTCAACCGCGGCTTCTGCGGTAAGCCCGGTGCGCACGGCATCACGCATACGCTGACGCCAGCCCTGATCGTGGGCGAACATGCGATAGGCTTCGATAACCTCGCGCCCCTCGCCGGTCAGATCCAGCTCGCTTGACGACAGCATATCATCCACCGCCTCACGCAGAGCGGCGATGGCATCTTCCAGACGGGTGAGTTCTTCCTGCGGATCATCAGCAATCAGGCGCTCGACCATCACGCGCGGCTCGTGCAGCACGACAACGCCAATCGCCACGCCGTCCGACAAACCTTCGCCGCGGAAAAACCGTGGCGCACTGGCGGTCAGCTCGGGCTCATCCAGTTCGGAAACGTCAAACAGGCCGCCTTGCGCCACCACCTCGGCCAGCACCATGGCGACGGTTTGCAGCGCCTCGACTTCTTCTTCGGCATATTGGCGATTGGCCCGGTTCTGCACCGTGAGCACGCCAAAAACCTGCCCGCCGCGCACAATCGGCACACCGAGAAAAGCGTGATAGGGATCTTCGCGGGTTTCCGGCCGATAGGAAAAGCGCGGATGGTTTGGCGCGTCACTTAAATTGACCGACTCGCCGGAATCGACCACCAGACCGACCAGACCTTCGCCATGCTTTAAACGGGTGTTATGCACCGCCGACGGATCAAGACCTTCGGTGGCAAACAGTTCCAGCACCCGGCCAGCGCGGCACAGATAGATCGAGCAAACCTCGGCCACCATATTGGCGGCGATGACCGTGACCAGTTTGTCAAAACGCGATTGGGCGCTGCCCTGCTCGGCCATAATCTCGCGCAGGCGGCGCAGCAGAATGCGCGGACCACCGGCAGCGATCGGCGGCATCAGCGACCATTCCGCACCCGCAAAGCGCGGATGCACAAAAATACAGGAATGGTCGGAAGCCGCATCATATCACCTTTTAGGACGCCGATCAGGCCGGCATGGCCTTATCCAGCTCGTAAGCGGCGTGCAGAGCGCGCACCGCCAGTTCAACATATTCCTCGGCGATCAGCACGCTGACCTTAATTTCCGAGGTCGAGATCACCTGCACATTGATACCCTTTTCCGCCAGCGTACGGAACATCGCCTGTGCGACGCCGGGATGGGTGCGCATGCCAATACCGATGATCGACACCTTGGCCATATCGTCTGCCGAAGTGATTTCGCGATAGCCAATGGCTTCGGCCGAGGTTTCCAGCACGGCCAGCGCCTTGGTCAGATCGCCGCGATTGCAGGTGAAGGTCAGATCGGTCTTTTTGCCATCGTCCGAAATATTCTGAACGATCATGTCGACATTGATGCCGTTATCGGCCAGCGGGCCGAAAATGGCTGCCGCGATGCCGGGACGATCCGGAATCTTCAGAAGGGTGATCTTCGCTTCGTCGCGGGAATAGGCAATGCCGGTGACGGGTCTGTTTTCCACGATCTCTTCCTCGTCGCACAGAAGCGTGCCGCCAATGGTCGGGTCGAAAGACGACAGCACCCGGACCGGCACGCGGAATTTCATGGCAATCTCGACCGAGCGGGTCTGCAGGACCTTGGCGCCCAGTGATGCCATCTCCAACATTTCTTCAAATGAAATTTTGTCCAGCCGCCGCGCCTTGGACACAAAACGCGGGTCGGTGGTGTATACACCGTCGACATCGGTGTAGATATCGCAACGGTCGGCCCCGATCGCAGCCGCAATCGCGACCGCCGAGGTATCCGAACCGCCACGGCCCAGCGTCGACACGCGCTGATCATCGAACACACCCTGGAACCCGGCAATGGCGGCAACATAGCCATCCGCCATGCTCGCATTCAGGTTATCGGCCGCAATACCGTCGATCCGGGCCGAGCCATGCAGGCCGGAGGTCTCAATCGGGATCTGCCAGCCGAGCCAGGAACGGGCCTTGATGCCGATCGCGGTGAGCGCAATCGCCAGAAGACCGCAGGTAATCTGTTCGCCCGCAGCCACCACCGTGTCATACTCGACCGGATCATAGAGCGGATCGAGCGCCTTGACCCAGCCGACCATCTTGTTGGTTTCGCCAGCCATTGCCGAAACCACCACGGCGACCTGATTGCCCGCCTTGACTTCTTCGGCGACCAGACCCGCAACATGACGAATGCGATCCAGATCGGCTACCGAGGTGCCGCCGAATTTCATTACAATCTTTGCCATAGCCGTCCGTTTGCGCAATAGAACTTCGTGAGTCATACATAACCGGCAGACCGCCGAACCCCAAGCGAAAAAAATGACCCTGAAAGACGCACCTTCCATTGATCCGGCCGAAGTCGAAAAATTCTCCGCAATAGCGGCAGAATGGTGGGACCCGGCGGGCAAATTTGCCCCCCTGCACCGTTTCAACCCCGTCCGGCTGCATTTCATCCACGACACGCTGGGGCGGCATTTTGGCCGCAAGGATGGCAATTTCTCAGGGTTAAAGCTGCTCGATATCGGCTGCGGCGGCGGTCTGGTGGCCGAACCGATGGCGCGGGCGGGCTTTGCCGTGACGGGGGCCGATGCCTCGGGCAAGAATATTGCGGCGGCCAGCGTGCACGCCACAGAAGGCGGCATCAGCATTGATTATCGTCAGACCACGGCCGAAACACTGGCCGAGGCGGGCGAGACCTTTGACGTTGTGCTCAATCTGGAAGTGATCGAGCATGTCGCCGATCTGAAATCCTATCTCGCTGCCAGTGCCCGGCTGGTCGCCCCCGGCGGCATTATGATCGTGGCCAGCCTGAACAAAACGCTCAAATCACTGGCGCTGGCCAAAATCGGTGCCGAATATGTGCTGGGCTGGCTGCCCAGGGGCTCGCACGACTGGTCGCGCTTTGTCAGCCCGTCGAAGCTGCGCGGGTTATTGGTGGAAAACGGCCTGAGCGTGCGCCAGTTGCAGGGCGTGGCCTTTGACCCCATCGCCTGGGGCTGGGTGCTGTCGGGCGACACCTCGGTAAACTATATGGTGGTGGCGGTACGGACTTGAGATTTTCCCTGCCGCTTTAATATTTCAGACGCACCGCGCCGGCGGCGGTGGTGCCGTTATCAACATTCAGCACCGCCCCGCTGTAAAGACGCAAACCAGACAGCACGATGCCGCCATGGTTGGTCATGGTGCCGCCATCCTGCGTCAGATAGCGGCTCGGCATGTAAATCAGACCTGTTTCGGTCAGGGTGCTGCCGGGCTCCAGCATGGTCATGTAATTGGTATTGGCGACGGTCCACGGCAGCAGTGTACAGGTCAGCCAGCCCAGCAAACCCGAACAGTTATAGGACAGGCTTTCAGGCTCGAACATCAGCACACCAGTGTAACTGCAGGTGCTGATCCCGTTATAGGTGCCGCAGTTGGATGACGTCGGTGCGGTGAACGTCACATTGGCACCGGATGTCATGTACATATAGGAACTGCTGTCGGCGAAGAAAAACACCACCCCCGTGCCGGTCACCGTCAGCGAATTATAAAATTTAATCGTGCCGCCCCTGATGATGTAAACGCCGGGGTTAAAGGTGATCGTGCCGCTGGTAAACGTCATACCGCCGCAATAGACACCGGGATTCATCGTGGCACTGGTATAACTGGCATAATAAGTATAGTCGCAGCCGGAATAGGACGGATCGCTGTATTTCCCGGAATAGGGATCGGCGGTTGTTGTGCAGTTCTGCGATAACGCAGACGCCCCGTCGCTATCCACCACCGAACCGCCATAGTTGGTGACGTTGACGCCACGGGCCACACACAGCTTGTCGGTGATGATCCGTGCACCGGTATAAAGATAGCTGTCGCCGGACAGAACATCGACCTCGCAGGTCGGCGCATTCAGCGTGGCCGTTGACCACAGACCGGTGCTCAGCAGCCAGACACACGGCCCGCCGGATGTGGTGGTGCCCGCCCCCATTTCCGCCGTAGCCGTGATGTTGAGCGGCAGACTATCAATGCCCGTAATACCGATAAACGTTGTGGGCAGTGCTGTGGTGATGGTGCCAACACAGCTGGTCGCGCTGCTGGAACAGCCGGTATAGCCCGGCGTCACCGCACGACTGTCCACAGTCACATTCCAGGCGCTGAAGGTGGCGCTGGCCACCGTGGCGGAGCGTTGCGCTGCCCCGGCCAGCACGCTGGCATCCAGCGCATTTTGCAAATTCTGACGTGTGTCATAATAGCGGGAAAAATCGACCGCACCACCAACCGCCAGCAGCAGGGGGATCAGGCACAGCGCAAAAATAATCGCCACCGAGCCAGAGCGGTTACGGCAGAACCGCAGTAACGTGTGCTTTAAATTGGCACAACTCTGTCGGACACTGATAAGCATACCGTCGCACAGACACTTTTAAATTGCACGCGACGGTACAAACGGCCACTTGCTGAAAGATTTATCTGATAGCGGACATTCGACGTATAGGTCTCAATAGCGGCGAAAATCTATAGTGTTATTAATGAGTTACAAATGGATTACCCTATATTCACGCGACCTTTACCACACAATATACTGGGTTATTTTTTCAGTCGAACGACAGAGGATGCACCAATGGATGTAGAACTGGGTGTGAGAGAAAGCACCGCCCCCTGTATATTAATCTGATTAAAAACCATACTTCCGGTCTCGATAAGCGCCCCACTGTTCAGTTTAAAATTTCGGCTTGGCAAATATACCAAACCATTCCATGTCCCGCCGACATTCATATCAGGCCAATTTGAAGTGCTAAGCCCAACAGGTTCATACATCAGAATGCCGCTGTAAGTCCCCGATGTTGGAGCAGAGAAAGTAGTGTATCCGCCATTGAATTTGAAAGACGCTGCCGTATCCGCGAAATAGAAGGTGACCCCCGTACCACTGTGGGTACCACCGTTAAAAACCCACTGCGCATTCTTGATGATATACACCCCAGGTGCCAACGTCACATTCGGCCCTTGGATCGTAATTCCTCCGCCATAGACGCCAGGGTTCAGTGTAACGGTTCCGCTGCCGTTGAGCGTAATATGCTCGCAATGGGTCCCTGCTGGGATCACGACCGCCCCCCCGTTCACATTTTCGGTGTCCTCACCGCTGGCGGAGTTGCAACTGGCGTTACTGATGGCGGGTAATACCCCGGCATAGATATCCGAATTTGTCGAACAGTTCGTATAATAATTGGCAGGTTTCTTATTTGTACTAGCCGATCCTTTCAGGCATATTTTGGCGGCATTAATTGTACCGTCGATAACCGCAGAAGCGGTAGAATTGGTCAGAACGTCGATTTCGCATTGCGCGGCATTGATCGTACCATTTACATAAAAGGTATCAGAACTCGAAGGATCTTTAACCAGCAGGCACACCCCGTTGGTCGTCGTTCCTGCGCTCTTTTCCGCTGTCGCCGTGACTGTGAGCGGAATGGATTTCATTCCGATGATCGCGGCGAAATAGGTGCTGACGCTGCCGGTATAGGTGCCGGTGCAGGTGGTATCGCTGCTGGTGCAGCCGGTATAACTGGCGCTGGTCAGCGTAACGGCACCGCTGCCAACACTGACGTTCCAGGAATTGAAAGTCGTGGCGGCAATGGTGGCGGAATTCTCGGCCGCACCGGCCAGCACGCTGGCATCCAGCGCGTTCTGCAGCGCCGCCCGCGTATCGTAATAGCGGGAAAAATCGACCGCCCCGCCAATCGCCGCAAGCAAGGGGATCAGACAAAAGGCAAAGATGATTGCCACATTGGCGCTGCGGTCACGGCGATAGCGCCCACAGTATCGCCATCCGCGCCTGCAATACCGCCCAATGCCCCCCATCATACCGATCCTGCTATGCCAAAAATTTCGCGACAGCCCATTTGCAGCACCGAGCATATATCGATTTCAGGCGAGACTTAAAGCGGCGGCCCGCCCCGTGCGTTACATAAAAAATGGCGGAACGCCCTTTAAAGCGTCCCGCCATTTCCCCCGTGGCACAGTCTCCCCCCCGCGCCAAACCGTAAGGCAGATTACTTAGGGCTGCACACCGACCATTGCAACCCAAAAGAGATCAGCGACGGCCACAAACTTCGTCGAGATGCTTTAACAAATCGCCCGGATCTTCATAAACCCGGATTGCGCCGGACCGTTCCAGCTCGTCCTGACCATAACCGCCGGAAAGCACGCCCACGCCCAGGGCGCGGCACCGCTTGGACGCCAGCATGTCCCAGATGCTGTCGCCCACCACCACCGCATTTTCGATCGGGGCGTTCAGGCGCGCCGCCGCGGCGATGAACAGATCGGGGTCGGGCTTGGCATATTTGACCTGATCGCGGGTAACGACATGGGCGGCAACCGGATCAATCCCGAGCGAGGCGATATTCGGCCCGGCGGTCTCCATGCGCCCGCTGGTGGCGATGGCCCACGGAATGCCGCCATCGTCCAGCGCCTTGATCAGTTCACGGGCCCCCGGCAGGGGCTTAACCGACGGGGCCAGACGCTTATAGGCCTCGGCATGGCGGGTGCGCAGCCGCGCCAGCAGCTCCGGCGACATATCGCTGCCGGTTTCCCGCAACAGCTGGTTGGCAAACAGACCGCCGCTCATGCCGATTTTGCGATGAATCTGCCAAACCGACAGGGATAACCCCTCAGCCTCCAGCGCTTCATGCCAGGCAAGCACATGTTGATAAACGCTGTCGACCAGCGTGCCATCGAGATCGAACAGGAAAACGGTCTGAATACCCATAGAAAACTCCTTTTGATCAATACGGACATGATGCGCGAGGCCACTGGGCGGCGCAAGAAAAACCCCGCTAAAATCTTGACAAATTAAAGGGGCGTTGTTGCACGGGTAATGGAAAAATCCCGCATAGGGTGTATATAATAGTTTCATGGCAAATATAAAAACGGGGAGAAGACGCCATGATCAGATATTTCATCCGCAGGATTGCCGTGGCCTGTCTGGTGGCAGGTGGCCTTGGCTTTGCGGCGCACGCCGCCGGGGCTGCTGCCAATAAAACCGCGAATAAAGCCGTCAACAAACAGGCCGAAGCCTTGCAACTGGCCGCCTTTGATCTGGAAGACAAAGGCGATCTGGAAGGGGCCATCGCCAAATTCCGTGAAGCCCATCAGTTAAAACCAACTGACAAAGGGCTTAATCAGAATCTGGCCGATGTGCTCAACACCACCGGCGTGACGCTCTACAACAACAAGGATTATCCCGCCGCCACCGCCCGCTTTAATGAAGCGCTCGGCCTGCTGCCGAACTTTGCCCGGGCCAAGGAAAATCTTGGCAAGGTCACCGCCGCCCAGCTGAACGCCGATGGCCACACGCTGTACAAGGCGGGCAACCTCGATCAGGCCAGAGAGAAATATGCCGCCGCTGTGGCCGCCGATCCGGGCAACATCTCGGCCAAAGCCAACCTT
>JBAVPS010000506.1:0-3971 GCA_049693315.1 Rhizomicrobium sp.
GGCGCACCCTCAACGACTGCTTCGTCGTCATCGACGAGGCACAGAACTGCACCTATACCCAGCTTAAGATGCTGCTGACGCGGCTTGGCTGGCGTTCGACCATGGTACTGACCGGCGATCCCGATCAGACCGACCTGTTGCCCGGCATCTCGGGGCTGGCCGATGTTGCCAGCAAGCTTGAGCAGATTGAGGATATCAGCGTAATAAGGCTGGGCGAAAACGATATCGTTCGCCACCCGCTCGTCGCGGGGATGCTGACGGTACTGTAACTGTTATTGCGTGGCACCCGGAAACCGCGTTTTTTTTCGGGTGCCCGCACTTTAAACCGAAGCGAAATCATGAGTTATTCCGACAATAGTGGCCTGGATGGCGAAGAGGTTTTTCGCAAGCGTTCGGCCTGGATCCTGCCGCTGGGCGTGATGGTCACCGTGTTTGTGCTGGCTGCAGCCATGCTGCTTTACTACCTTGCGCCGGGCGGGGCGGATCTGTTCCGCGAACCGATTGCCCCAACATCCGGCACCACGGATGTCGAGCTGATCCTTGCCGGAAAACACTTACGTATCCCCGAGAACTATCTGGAATATGCCAGCACGCGCAAAGGCGGCACGGTGCGCAAGATCGACTTTTTCGCCCGCGCCCCGCGCATGACGGGCTGGTCCAACTGGCGTTCGGAAGATTTCACCGATAACAGCCCGGATTCCCCGATTGTCTTCCTCACCTTACGCGAGGATAGCAACCGCCTGAGCGAGGCCGAGCGGTTGAAACGGGTCTATGGCGATTATCTCATTCCAAACTCAGCCCGCCCCGGCCCCTTTGGCCTGACCCAATATGGCGTCAAAGCCGATACCGGCTATCGCGGGGATGATTTTTATGTTGGCGAAGGCAGCAATGGCCCCATCGTGCTGCGCTGTAACCGCCAGAGCGCCGCGGTGCCCAGCCCTAACTGCCTGCGCGAAGAACTGGTCGCGGGCAAGCTGGCGCTGACCTACCGCTTCAAACGCACCCAGCTGGCGCACTGGCGCCATATCACCGAAGACATCGACACGCTGGTGAACGGCTTTCTCGCCCCGGCGCATTAAGCCATAAAACATTATGTATAAAAAACGCCCCGATGCATTGGCACCGGGGCGTTTCCTTTTTCAGGTCAGAACAGGCGCTTACTTCGCGACCAGACCACGCTGAACCAGCAACGGATGGATCAGCGGATCACGCCCTGCGAAGGCGCGATACATCTGGGCCAGATCTTCCGAATTGCCGCGTGACAGGATCATATCGCGATAGCGCTGACCGTTTTCACGGGTCATGCCACCATGGCTCATGAACCAGGCATAGGCATCGTCATCGAGCATTTCAGCCCACAGATAGGCATAATACCCCGCCGCATAGCCATTGCCCCAGATATGCAGGAAATAGCTTGAGCGATAGCGCGGCGGCACCTCGGCCAGCGCCAGCTTGGTGTCCTTCAGCGCCTTGGCTTCAAAAGCATCGACATCGGCCACTTTGGCACCAGCCGCAATCGTATGCCACTGCATGTCGAGCGAGGCTGCCGCCAGCAGTTCCGTCAGCATATAGCCCTGATTGAACTTGGCCGCTTTCTGAATCTTGGCCACCAGCACTTCAGGCATTGGCGCCTTGGTCTGATAGTGCACGGCATAATGCTTGAACACATCCGGATCCGAGGCCCAGTGCTCGTTGAACTGCGACGGGAACTCGACAAAATCGCGCGACACATTGGTGTTGGCGATGGTCGGATAGGTCTGGTTCGAGAACAGGCCATGCAGCGCGTGACCAAATTCATGGAACATGGTGGTCACGTCGTCATACGAGATCAGCGCAGGCTGCCCCGCCGCCGGTTTGGCAAAGTTGGCAACGTTATAGACAACCGGCTTGGTACCCAGCAGCTTGGACTGGCCCACCATATTGCTCATCCAGGCGCCGCCCTGCTTATTGTCGCGCTTGAAATAATCGAAATACATCAGACCGATGGAGGAGCCGTCCTTATCGATCACCTCAAACACGCGCATGTCAGGGTGATAGGTCGGAATGTCCTTACGCTCTTTAAAGCTGATGCCGTACAGTTTATTCGCAGCATAGAACACACCATTTTCGAGCACATTGTTGAGCTCGAAATAGGGCTTCACCTCGTCCTGGTTCAGGTCGTACTTCGCCTTGCGCACTTTCTCGGCGTAATATTCCCAGTCCCACGGCGCCAGCTTGAAGGTGCCGCCGGTCTTTTTGATCATCGCCTGAATGTCGGCGGCTTCGCCTTTGGCCTTTTTCACCGTGGCTGGCACCAGCTGCGCCAGCAGCTTGTCCACCCCGGCCGGGGTCTTGGCCATCTGATCGGCCAGCGCCAACCCGGCGAAATTGTCAAAGCCCAGCAGCTTGGCCTTTTCAGCGCGCAGTTCGGCAATCTGGATGATGGTGGCGCGGGTATCGGCATCGTCACCACGTTCGGCGCGATTTACCGAATGCTCGAACAGCTCGGCACGCGTATCGCGATTTTCCAGCCGTTCCAGCACGGGTTGCTGGGTGGTGTTCTGCAGCGATAAAACCCACTTGCCTTTCAGGCCACGGGCCTCGGCTGCCGCAGCGGCCGCCGCGATCTCGCCATCGCTCAAACCCTTGAGCTTGGCCGGATCGTCAATCACCAGCGCATTAATCTTAGCCGCCGCCAGCAACTTGGTCGTGTAGGAGGCACCAAGCTGAGCCAGCTTACCGTTAATTTCTTTCAGGCGGGTCTTATCGGCTTCGGACAGCTTGGCACCGGCCAGCACGAACTGCTGATAGTAAACTTCGACCAGATGCACCGCGTCAGGGGTAAGCCCGAGCTGGTTGCGCTGGTTGTAAATTGCCTCGACACGGGCAAACAGCTTCTCGTTCAGGAAGATCGCGTCGCTGTTGGCGGTCAGCTTGGGGGCCTCGACATCCTGAACCTTTTCGAGCGTCTCGTTCGAGTTGGCACCGATGACGGCATAAAAGACCTGCGACACACGGTCCAGCAGGCGACCCGACTTCTCCAGCGCCACGATGGTGTTATCGAAGCTCGGCGCGGCAGAATTGTTGGCGATGGCGTCAACATCGGCCAGGCGCTGCTTCATCCCCTCTTCCAGGGCAGGCTGATAATCGCTGTCCTGAATCTTGTCGAATTCAGGCGCCTCGAAGGGCAGCGGGCTCTTTTCCATGAAGGGATTGCTGCGTACCGGCGCCTGGGGCGGCGGTGGCGGCGGCACGGCGCAGGCTGTCAATAGCAGCGCCCCGACCGCCGTAACGGTCAACATTGGCATCCAAGACATGAGTGTCCTCTTGTGTTAAGATAGCGGCCAGCCCTGACGGCAAAAGCTGGCCAGATCCGTGCCCATCGGGGCCGAACCAGCTGGGGCAGGAGATTAACGGCAGGCAGATGGATCTGTCTGCAAGAAAATCAGCAATTGACCAGACGCTTTACCATCGTTACAACCCCCAACCTCAACGGATCATGTAGGAAAGCCTATGCCTAATATCGCCTCCGCCAAAAAGCGCGTCAGCACAGCGGCCAAACGCACAATTATTAATCACTCCCGCAAGATGCGCATCGGTACCTTCGTGCGCAAAGTCGAGGAAGCTATTGTTTCCGGCGACAAGACTGCGGCTGTGACGGCTATGAAGGCTGCCGAGCCTGAAATCATGCGTGGCGTCACCAAGGGCGTGCTGCACAAGAACACCGGTGCCCGCAAGGTTGCCCGCTTGACCAAGCGCGTCTCCAAGCTGTCGTAATCTTTACCTAATACTGCGACACTCCTACGCCCCGCTGCCAAGATTTTGGCAGCGGTAGGCGTGTTTTTGTCATTAATGGAATAGCTTAATTATCTGTGAATACATCGGGTTTTATTTAGAAATTTGCAAAATGTTACATTAACTAGAAATTGTAACACAACCTGCGGGCAGTACTTTGGGTTAAGTGACTGATTCGTTTTGCAGAAGTGTCACCG
>JBAVPS010000507.1:0-4108 GCA_049693315.1 Rhizomicrobium sp.
GTTATGCCCAGAAGCTGCAGAAGACCGACGCGGTCAAGACCGAGGTGCATCAGGCCGAAGAACATGCCGTGGCCCGCGCCTATCTGGAGCAGAAGCTGGATACCGCCGTGACCCCGCAGGCCTTACAGGCGGCCTATGATAAGGTGGCGGCAGACTTCAAGCCGGAAACCGAGGTCAAAGCCTCGCACATTCTGGTTGATAACGAAAAAGAGGCCAAGGCGCTTATCGCCAAGCTGGCCAAGGGCGGCGACTTCGCCAAACTGGCGCAGGAAAAGTCCAAGGATCGCGGCTCGGCCGAAAAGGGCGGCGATCTGGGGTATTTCACCGCTGCCGAGATGGTGGAGCCGTTTGCCAAGGCCGCATTCGCCATGAAGGCGGGCGAGGTCAGCAAGGTGCCGGTGAAGACCGATTTCGGCTGGCACATCATCAAGGTGGAAGATATCCGCCAGACCGAAAAGCCGAAATTTGAAGACGCCAAGGCGCAGCTCGAACAGAATCTGCGCGAGACGGCGGTCGACGGCATCCTCAAGGATCTGCGCAAAGACGCCAAGGTCGAATTGTTCGCGCCCGATGGTTCGAAGCTGCCGCAAGCCAAGGCTGGCGATACGCCCGCAGAAGCCCCCGCTGCGGATAAGAAATAACGTCTACTGGCGCGGGCTGTTGCAGCCCGCGCCCATCTTGGCTAAAAACATTCTGTGAGCATCCATCTGGTCAAATTGTGCGTCGGTGTCGAGTCCGTAGCGGAGTTACGGGCCTGGCAGCAGGATTATCTTAAAGACCTGAAACGGTGTAAGGTTAAGCCCGAGGTGATGCATGTCACCCGCCAGATGCCGAAACGTACCGACGAGCTTTTGGATGGTGGTTCACTCTATTGGGTGATCAAGGGCCAGATTGCTGTGCGTCAGCGCATTGTGGAATTGCGCCCGGTGATCAAAAACGATGTACCGCATTGCGGCCTTGTGCTGGATGCGGATCTGGTGCCGACATTGCATCGCTTCCGCAGTCCGTTTCAGGGCTGGCGCTACCTCAAACCCGAAGATGCGCCGCCGGATGTGAGCAAGGTCCCGGGTGGCGATATGCCGGATGCACTCAAGATCGAACTGGCCCAACTCGGCCTGTTATAAATATATCGGTATAACCATATCCGAACCCGGGCTGCATATACGCGGTCGCTCGGCTGTCCAAGGGGGCTAATATGTCGGTTTCTCTTCACCTCGGCTGGCTGGCTGCGTTTTTCACCCACTTGCCCCAGACCATTATGACGTTGATGCAGGACATCAGCTTTCTGATGCAATGCATCACCATCGTGGTGACGGGCGGCCTGTCCTTTGGTCTGGTCCATCTGTTGCGCCCCACGGTGCGGCGCATTGTTGCCGGCTATCTGCCCCGGCGCTGGGGGCCGCCCTTCCTGCGCGGCTGTGAAATGGTGGCGCTGCCGGTGGTTTGGCTGGCGCTGTTGTGGCCTGCGATGATCGGGGCCGGGCTGTCGGGGGCCTGGGTGGCGTTGCTGGATGCCGCCACCGAATTGCTGGCCGCCTGGATCTGCATCCGGCTTCTGTCCCTGTCGGTTAAAAGCCATGTCACCGCGCACATTCTGTCGGTTCTGGTGTGGTGCATTGTGGCGCTGTCGATCTTCGGGCTGATGGACCCGCTGGTGCATCAGCTCGAAATTTCGGCGCTGCATGTCGGCAAGTTCCGTCTTTCGGCGCTGACCGTGGTGCATGCCATTTTCGCGCTGGTGCTGCTGTTATGGCTGACCACGCAGTTGTTCCGCTTTTTATCACGCCAGATCGAACAATCGCAAAAGCTGCCGCCGTCGATCCGCCTGCTGCTGATTCAGCTGTTGAAGATCATTCTGCCGGTGCTGGCGGTGATTATCGCCTTGTCGGCAGCGGGGGTGAATTTGACCGGTCTGACCGTGGTGTCCGGCGCGGTTGGTCTGGGTATCGGCCTTGGTCTGCAAAAGGCCGTCGGCAATATGGTGGCCGGCTTCTCGCTTTTGATGAGCAAAAGCATCAGCCCCGGCGATATCATCAATTACAAAGGCGATATCGGTCAGGTCAACCATATGGACTCGCGCTATGTCACGCTGCGCATGCTCAATGGGGCCGAACACCTTATTCCCAGCGCCTATTTTCTGGAAAATGGCGTCGAGAACCTCACCTACAGTGACCGGCGTCTCAGCGTGACCATTCCGGTTGGCATTTCGTATAACGCCGATCCGCGCGAGGCGATGCGGCTGGCCATTGAAGCCGCACGGGCGGCCCCGCGGGTGCTTGACGAGCCGATGCCATCCTGCGCACTGAAAAATTTCGGTGACAATGCGATCGAGCTGGAAATTTACGTTTCGATCACGGATCCCGAAAATGGTACTGGCGGGGTGCGCAGTGATGTGTTGCTCGGCGTCTGGGATCGTTTCCGCGCCGCCGGCATCGACTTTCCCTATCCACAACGCGATGTGCATGTGGTCTCGATGCCGGTGGGCTACCCCTCCGGTGTCTCTCAGCCTGACGGACAGAAATAAGCCATAACCATGGGCTTTATTCGGCCGCGTGGCGGGTGCCGGTGACATGCGGCGTGTCATAAGCCTGCCAATGCTCGCGGGCTTTGCCGAAGCTCGTGTCGCCGATTTCGCATTCCAGCGTATCGCCATTCATCCGCACCGGCTGGTTGGGGATTTTGTCATCAAGCCATAGCTGGGTCAGTATATCGATCAGTGCGACCTGCGCATCTTTGATCGCATCCATGTCGAGCTTGCTGATCGCCGTGAAAATCTCCGTATTCATGCAGGGCGGGTGGGTCCATTTCCCGCTGATCGGATCAATGACCGGGCGCAGCATCGGGCTCATGCGTACGATATGGCTGCCGCCGATGGCGTTGTCGTTGTTCAGACCGGTCATAACGTGGGCCGTAAAGCTGGCGCTGTCGACCGGTTCAGCCATAACGGCTTTGGCAAGTTTCAGAATGCCGCTGATCAGCCCCGGACCACTTTGCTGTAGCACGTAAGGGGATTTCGTTTTGATCGCGGGATAGGGCCCCGGCAGCACGACCGAACCGGTTCCTACCGAAAGTGCCACAATCTCTTTGGAAATAGACGGGTTCATCGCGATGGCTTCGGTCACCGCCGCCAGCACCGGATTGTTGCAGCCACTGATCGCGCCATCCCAATAGCGGTGGCCATCACCGGCATGGGCCGGGGCGTTGAAATACTGCACCGGCGCATTGGTCGAGGCGTGAATGGCTTCGGCCAGAGTGACGTTTTTCGTCACGGTGCCAATTCCCAATGTGCTGCCGGTATCGGCAGTGCGGAAGAACTTGGCCCGGTTGCGGTCGTAATCGAAGCCGACCATCATCAGGTGGATGTCTTTTTTGTTTTCTGTGCTGAGTATGGCAGCGGCTTCACTTAAGCTGATGCCTGCATAGCCCTGTTCCGGGTTGCCCGGAGTTTTCTTCTGATTGAGCACATTCTGAATACCGGTCAGTTTGCGTTTGCTGCTGTAGCGTGGCCCGATGCCAAACAGATGCGCAAACAGCCAGGCCAGCGGGGCCCGGCCATGAATTGACGGGAATATCGATTTGCGCTGCGCTTTGGTGTGAAACAGCCGGTCGAGTTCATTGGGCGTCATATTCGCAATCAGACCGCCCAGCACCAGACTGCCACCGGAATTGGAGGCCGCCATGTCGAAATGCTTCAGGATCTGGTGACCCGGTGTATCCCCCCCGAATAACGCCTTTAAGGCCCGAACCTCGATCAGCGCCCAGGAACCACCGCCGTCGAGCGTCAGAATGCGATAGGTCGTCATGTTTTTACGTCCTCTTAAGCCGCAGATTGCGGATGGGACGAAAATAGAATTCTGCCGCCCGGTTTGCAATTAAAGGTTGATTTCTGTTTGGTGCCGCATTTGGGCAAACGCAAACCGGCCAGTGATGTCACCGGCCGGTTTGTTTCAAATCGGTACGGCTATTGTGTTCAGCCAACCGAGTTATGCCCATTGTGCGCGCTCCGTCCGCTGCCATAAACTGAGCGAGGATCCTGCAAACCAGGTCCATATAACGATCCATATGGGGTTTCCCTCTCCAAGGGAGTTCAAATAAAGCGGTGCGAAGG
>JBAVPS010000508.1:0-11047 GCA_049693315.1 Rhizomicrobium sp.
GATCCATCCCTTTGATACCCTTGGCGACGTCTTCGTCGGCGATTCCTTTGACCTCGAGCGGATGCAGACCACAGAAATCGGCGATTTGCTCAAAGCTGAGCCCAGTATTGTCCACCAGCCACACAGCGGTAGCCTTGGGCATCAGCGGCTTGTTTTCCGTCACCATGATAATCGTCTCCTTTTGCCGGGAAGCCGTTCACCGGCCAACCCAGCCTCGCAAGGCATTTTCCTTTCGAGGATGGCAGCACACTAACCCGGCTTATGCAAAAGGAAAAGGGGGCGCAAAAGGAAAAGCAGGGGGCGTAACGGAATAGCCGGGTTTATTCTTCCTCGGCAATTTCTGCGAGCCGACCGGGCTGCAGGATATGCATATGGCGGCGGTCAAAGGCGATAACCTCCATCTGGCGCAGCTTATCCAGGGTCCGGTTGACGTAAACCGTGGTCAGGCCGAGGGCGTCGGCGATCTGCTCCTGGTTGACGGGGAAAGCGAATCGACCGCCATCAGCCAGTTGTCGTGCACTTAGTCGGCGTTCGATCTCTAGCAAAAGTTGTGATATGCGCCCCATGGCGCTGCGTCGGCCGATGTCGCTCAAGTGGCGGTGCAGATCGGCCATTTGCTGCTGCCAGCCCAGGGCGGCCTGATTTTGCTGGCCGGGGCTGCTGCGGACCATGGCGGCCGCTTCGGCAGTATCGAAGGCGCACAGCGTGACAGCGGTCAAACTGCGCACCGCAAAGGGCAGGCGGATGCCCGGCAGCAACAGAGATTCCATCACCAGAATATCGCCGGGCAGATGGAAGTAATGAATGTGGCGCCGCCCATCGCTGAGTGTGCTGTAGCGATAGGCCCAGCCCGCATACAGCGTCCATACCCGGCTTTGGATTTCGCCATCGCGGGTAAAGCTGCGCCCGGCGGGCAGGTTGCGCACCTCGCGTCTGCAGGCGTTCAGCACGTCTGGCGTGTGTGTGGCAACGTAACCGTAAAGCGTGTTCCTGCCCAACGCACAATTGCGGCAATTGACGGGCGGTGTTGTTTCGTTTCGATCCGCAAGACTGGGTGACGGCATGGGCGCGACTCCCGTGGGCGAAATCTCGATACAAAATATTAATATAGCTTATAGTAGCATGTATAAGCAGAAAGGCGACAGGTTAATTCGCCGGTAAGTCGATGATTGCAGACTGTGGGCAGAATTCAGGTGACTTTGTGGCGGGGTTGAAACCGTCCGGTACGGGGGTTGGTTGTGCGGCGTTTTTCGCAAAAATGTGCGTAGTGCCGCAGAAGACAACTTAAAAGGGCTAGGAGCTGGCGATGTGGAAATTGGGAATGGCGTCGAAGGAGGATCGCGAAGAACGCGCCCGCCAGACGTCCGTCGCGCAGTATATGTCTGCTGCGGTAAGCCATTCCTCGACCCCCATCATGATGGCCGACCATAATCTTAAAGTTACCTACGCCAATCTACGTATGCGCGAACTTCTGAAAACCGAACAGGATACCTTTCGCGCCCAATGGCATAATTTCGAGCCCGCCCGCATCGTCGGCGTCAATTTTGACAGCCTGCACGATAAACCCTCCTATCTGCGTCAGATCCTGTCCGATACCACCCGGCTGCCCTGCCAGGCCGATATCACCATCGGTGGCAAGTCTTTCATGATTAGCGTCGCCGCCGTTTATGGCGAAGGCAGCGATCTGATCGGCTTCACCTTTGAATGGGGCGGTGGCGGGCAGGGGACGGAAGTCGCCGAGAAGCTCAAGGTTCTCGACAAGGTTCAGACCATTATCGAGTTTGAGCCCAATGCCATCGTCGTGACAGCCAACGAAAATTTTCTGACACTGTTTGGTTACAAGCTCGAAGACATTGTCGGCAAGCATAACGACATGTTCATCGACGACATCACCAAGAAAACCTCAGCGTATCGCGAGTTGTGGGATGGTCTGGCGCGCGGCGAAAGCCACACAATCAAGACCAAGGTGGTATCGCGTGACGGCACCGACATGTGGCTCAGCGTCTCCTACAACGCGGTGGTCAATGCCCAGGGTGAAACGGTTCGCATTATCGCGTTTGTGACCGACATTACCGAAGCGGAAACCCGCAATAACGAACGCAAAGCCAAACTTAATGCGATCGAGCGGGTTCAGGCCACCATTGAATATAATCTCGACGGCACCGTGATTGATGCCAACGAGAATTTCCTCAAAGTGATGGGTTATAGTCTCGACGAAATCGTCGGTAAGCCGCACAGCATCTTTGTGACCCCGGCCTATGCCCAGACAGAATCCTATCGGCAGCATTGGAACGATATGCGCGCCGGTAAATTTGTCGGCGGCAAGTTCCCCCGCGTGGCCAAGGATGGTCATCAGGTCTGGTTGCAGGCGTCTTATAATCCGCTGCTCAATCTGGATGGTAATGCCTATAAGGTTGTGAAATACGCCACCGATGTCACCGACGTTGAGAACGAACGGACGGCGGTGGAAAAAGAACGCGAGGCCCGCGCCGCCGAACAGGCCCATGTCGTGCGCACACTGGCCGATGGCTTACGCAAGATGTCGGCGGGGGATCTGACGGCCCGCATCACCGATTCTTTCACCGGCGATTACGAAGAGTTGCGCAAGGATTTCAATGGCGCGCTCGACAAATTGCAGGAAACCATCAAGACCGTGCTGGCGGCGTCTCATGCTATCGGCAGTGGTGCCAACGAAATCAGCCGGGCGGCCGAGGATCTGTCGCACCGTACCGAGCAGCAGGCGGCTTCGCTGGAAGAAACCGCCGCCGCGCTGGAAGAAATCACCGCCACGGTCAAAAAAACCGCATCAAACGCCAAACATGCCAGTGAAATTGTCACTACGGCCAAAGCCGCTGCCGAAAATGGCGGTCAGGTGGTTGGCAGTGTAATCACGGCGATGGACAATATCGCCCAGTCTTCCAAGCAGATTACCGATATTATCGGCGTTATCGACGAAATTGCCTTCCAGACCAATTTGCTCGCCCTGAATGCGGGCGTCGAAGCGGCCCGTGCCGGCGATGCCGGCAAAGGCTTTGCCGTGGTGGCGCAGGAAGTGCGGGCGCTGGCCCAGCGTTCAAGCGAGGCCTCGCGGGAAATCAAGTTGCTGATCAAGGCGTCGGGCGAGCATGTCGGATCCGGCGTCAAACTGGTCGGTGAATCGGGCCAGGCCCTGCAGCGCATTGTCGAGCAAGTCGTTGAAATCAATGCCCTGGTCACTGAAATGGCCCAGGCCGCGCAACAGCAGTCGACCGGTATCGAAGAGGTCAACGCGGCCGTGACGCAGATGGATCAGGTCACCCAGCAAAACGCCGCTATGGTCGAAGAAAGCACTGCGGCCTCGCGCAGCCTGGCGGGGGAGACGGCAGATCTGACGGATCTGGTCTCGTATTTCCGGGTTGATCAGGATGTAGCGGTCAAACGGTCGGCCCCCAAGCCTGCAGCTTCCAGCCCTGCGGCACCTAAGCCTCTTGCAGCGTCTGCAGTTGCCGCTAAGCCGGTTCCTGCTAAGCCTGTTGCGCCGGCTCCGGCACCTGCGGCGGGTTCTGCACCCAGGGCCCCGGTTCCGACCCGGGCTCCGGTGCCGCAAGCTGCTGTGCAGAAGTCTCCCGTTCTTAAGGCGGCAGCGGCAGGTGCTGCGGCCAGTGCCAAGCGGGTGGTGGGTGGTCAATCGGCTTCCGGTCATGGTGATGACTGGCAGGAGTTCTAATGCGGAGTTTTAGTGTGTGGGCCGCTTTTTTGAATAAGGTATGGGAGATAAAGACGTCCGATGGCTGAAGATCTACAATATGAAGGTGGCACGGTGACGCTTCCGGCGGTGTTGGATCTCACCAAGGCGGCCGCTTTGAAGGATTGTCTGCTGGGTGCCATGGCTACGAACTCGACGGTTACGGTTGATGCCAATGCCCTGCAGCGGATCACAACCCCTTGCCTGCAATTATTTGTCGCCGCAGCGCGCGATCTCTCGGCCGAGGGCGGTGCGCTGCACTTTGAAAATGTTCCCAATTCCATGACGTCAGCAGCGACGATCTTGGGCTTAAGTTCGGTTCTGGGACTGGTGGAGGTTTGACAATGGGAAAGGTCGTCTTGACGGTCGACGATTCTCGCACCATGCGCGATATGCTCAAGCTGGCGCTCTGCGACGCTGGGCACACAGTCATCCAGGCGGAAGATGGTGTGCATGGCGTCGAGGTTTTGGCGCAGGCGGGCGATGTTGATGTCATCATTACGGATATCAATATGCCGCGAATGGACGGCTATGGTTTCATCGACCATGTGCGTAACAATCCAAAAACGCGGGTGATCCCCATTTTAGTGCTTTCGACTGAGAGTGAACCGGCCAAGAAACAACGCGCGAAAGATGCCGGGGCGACGGGCTGGATCGTAAAACCATTCGATCCGGTTAAGTTGGTTGCTGCCATAAATCGCGTGTCACCATAGGAACCTTGGACCATGGATCCGTTGGAATCTATTAAGCAGGGGTACTTCCAGGAATGCGAGGAGCTTCTCCTTGCGATGGAAGAGGGACTGATTGCCATGGAAAGTGGCGATCGGGACTCCGAAATCATCAATGCGGTGTTCCGGGCTGTACACTCGATCAAGGGTGGCGGCGGGGCCTTCGGATTTGAATACCTGGTTGCCTTTGCCCATTCTTTTGAAACTGTGATGGATTTGATCCGCTCCGGCGAGCTTGATCCAGAAGCGGAAGTGATGAAGGTGCTGCTTCGGGCCGGCGATATGCTGTCGGACCATGTGGCGGCTGCCCGCTCGGGCCAGAGGCTTGATCCCAGTCACGATGAAGACAGCATGGCCGAACTGAAGGCGCTGTCGGGCAAAATCGATGACGAAGAAGACGAGCTGACCGAAAGCTTTGAAGAACTGGGTTTCCATCAGGTTCATCCCACCGATCTGGATGGTGGTGGTGCGGCTATGGATTTGCCGTCGCTCGACGAACCGCTGGCTGATTTGTCGGCCGAGCCGGAAGCCCCGGCCGAAGTCGCAGAAGACGCTGCCCCGGAAGCGGCTGCGCCGGTGGCCGAGCCGGGTTGGCTGGTGCATTTCACCCCAGCCCCGACACTTTATGCCAAGGCTAATGAGCCAGCGTTGTTGCTGCGCGAAATGTCCTCCCTCGGGCGTTTGGAAGCAACGGCGCATTTCGATACTTTGCCGACGTTAAAGGATCTCGATCCCGAGCTGGCGTATCTGCACTGGACGATCCGCCTCTACACCGATGCGGCGCAGGACAAGGTCGAAGAAGTCTTTGACTTTGCTTCGGACGATTGCACGCTGGTTTTCCAGTCACTGGACTCGATCGAACCGGAACCAGCTGCCGATGATGCCGCCAGCGGTGGCGACGTTGATCTTGGTGCAGATGATCCCGGTGCCAGTGAGCCTGGTGACGATGCCCTTGGTGCCAGCGATGACATTGCCACGGATGTTGATGTGGCTGATGACAGTGTGGCTACTGACGAAGTCGAAGAGGTTGCTGACGCTCCGGCTATAGATGAGCTGGCACCAGCACCCGCCGCGCCTGCGCCTGCGCCTTTGGCTTTGGTGCCGTCGGAACCGGCACCCGTCAAGCTGGTGGCCCCTGTTGCCACGGCGGCCCCGGCTGCCAAGGCTGAAGATAAGACGGCTGCCGCCTCTGGTGAAAATGCCATCAAGCAGACCATCCGTGTTGATCTCGACAAGGTCGAGCGTCTCGGTAACGTGGTCGGCGAGCTGGTCATTACTCAGGCCATGCTGGCCCAGCATCTGATCGAAAGCCGGGGGGCGCAGATGTCGCCGATGCTGGCCAATAACATGGCCGAATTCGAGCATTTGCTGCGTGAATTGCAGGAAGGCGTCATGGCCATCCGCACCCAGCCGGTGAAATCGGTGTTCCAGCGCATGCCACGTCTGGTGCGCGAGCTGGCGGCACAGACCAACAAGCAGGTGCGTCTGGTCATCAAGGGTGAGTCCACCGAAGTTGACAAGACGGTTATCGAGCGTCTGGGCGATCCGCTGACCCATATGATCCGTAATGCCGTTGACCATGGTCTGGAACCCGAAGGCGACCGTATGGACGCTGGCAAGGACCCGGAAGGCACGGTAACGCTGTCGGCCGAACATCGTGGCGGTCGCATTGTCATCGAAGTCTCTGACGATGGTCGTGGTATCGACCGGGTGCGGGTGCGGGAAAAGGCAATTGAAAAAGGCCTGATCTCGACCAGCGCTAACTTAAGCGACGAGGAAATCGACAATCTGATCTTCCTGCCCGGCTTCTCGACGGCGGCAACGATTTCGAGCATTTCCGGGCGTGGCGTCGGTATGGATGTGGTGCGTTCGAGTGTGGCCGATCTGGGTGGCCGTATCATCATGACTTCGGTGCCCGGTCAGGGCAGTCGCTTTACCATGACCCTGCCTTTGACCCTGGCGGTGCTGGACGGCATGGTGGTGGCGGTTGGCGATCAGACGTTCGTGCTGCCGCTGACCCATATTATTGAAAGCCTGCAGCCGCATGCGGACGATATCCGCCCATTCGGCAGCAACAGCTTCCTCCTACGGGTGCGTGATGTGTACGTTCCGCTGGTCAAAGTTGGCGAATTGCTTGACGTCAAGGGTGCCGGTTCTGATCCGGCCAAAGGCGTGGTCATCCTGGTCGAGAGTGAAGGGACCGGACGGGTGGCGCTTGCGGTCGATCAGATTCTTGGTCAGCGTCAGGTCGTGATCAAGAGCTTCGAGGGCAACTATCGCCATATCGAAGGTATCGGTGCAGCAACCATTCTGGGTGATGGCCGCGTGGCACTGATTATCGATGTCGATGGTGTCGTAAGCCGCTGTCGCGGCCACTCGACGGAAAGCAACTTGAATGAAGTGTCTGCAACAGGAACAGGACCATGAGCGAGAAAGTAGAAACGGCCACGGAAGTTCGCCGTCAGTTCATTACCTTTATTACGGGCGGACAAGAGTTTGGCGCCAATATTATGACGATCCGCGAAATTCGTGGCTGGACAGAAACCACGCCGTTGCCACACGCACCGGATTTCGTGCGTGGTGTTATCAACCTGCGCGGTGTTGTGTTGCCGGTGGTTGACCTCAAGGCGCGGCTGGGCCGTGGTCTGACCGAGGCCAATCAGAAGCACGTCATCATCGTGGTCAAATCGGGTGACCGCACCCTTGGCCTGCTGGTCGATGCCGTGTCTGATATCCTGACGGTGACCGCCAACGAGATTCAGCCGACGCCGGATCTGGCCCGCGATACACAAAGCTCTTTTGTGGAAGGTATCGCCGTGCTCGATCAGCGCATGGTGACCTTGCTCAGCATGGAGCGTCTGACAGCTTCGCTGGTGGGTGAAGTTGGTGCAGTCTCTGAAGCGGCTTAACGGATACAGATGCAATAATGGCTGAATCCCCTTCTTCTCGCGATAAACTGCTGGTCCCTGATGGCGAATTCGTCTTTACCGAGACGGATTTCAAGAAAATCGCCGCCATGGTGCATGGCCAGGCAGGTATTGTGCTGACGGAGGGAAAGGCTAATCTCGTCTACTCCCGTTTGGCCAAAAGATTACGGCTTATCGGTCTTCGGACGTTCCGCGAATATTGCGAACTGATCGAGAGCGATGACGGTAAGGACGAGCGTCAGGCTATGATTGCGGCGATGACGACCAACGTCACCCGCTTTTTCCGTGAACCACATCATTTTGAATATCTGAAAAGCCAGGTGTTGCCCAAGTTGGTGGAGCGGGCACGCAAGGGTGGGCGGGTGCGCCTGTGGTCGGCGGCCTGTTCGTCGGGCGAGGAGCCGTATTCCATCGCTATGACGCTGCTGGACCTGTTGCCGGAAGCCCCCAAGCTTGATGTCCGTATTCTTGCCACCGACATCGACACCAATATGCTGGCCAAGGGGCGCAATGCGGCCTATGGCGGTTCAGCCTTGTCGAGCATTCCGACCCAGTACCATAAATTCCTCAATAAAACGCGGCAGTCAGATGATTTTCAGGTTGGCGAAGTGGCCATGTCCCTGGTGCAGTTTAACGAGCTTAACCTGCTCGGTGCATGGCCGATGAAGGGTAAGTTCGACACCATTTTCTGCCGCAACGTGATGATTTATTTCGACGAAGATACCCAGAATCGTATCTGGTCCAAATTCGCCGATAATCTAATGCCGCACGGAAGCCTGTGTATCGGCCACTCCGAACGGATCATGCTAGATACGTTACCTTTTGAACTCGTGGCGCAAACGACCTATAGACTGAAGGGCTGACTAAAATGAAGCCAATAACCGTCCTCATCGTTGACGACTCTGCAACCATTCGACGTCTGCTAACTGCAGTGCTGTCTGCGGATCCTGAGATCCAGGTCGTGGGTGCGGCGCCGGAGCCATCGGTGGCGCGGCAGATGATCAAGGATCTTAATCCGGACGTCATCACGCTGGATGTTGAGATGCCGCATATGAACGGCCTCGAATTCCTGGAAAAGATTATGCGCCTCAGGCCGCAGCCGGTGGTCATGGTCTCGACGCTGACGCAGAAGGGGGCCGAAGTCACCCTGGCGGCGCTCGAACTGGGTGCCATCGATTACTATGCCAAGCCGACCGAGAATGTCGTTGCGCTGCTGGAAGCTGGTGGTGCCGAGCTGATCGAAAAGGTCAAGAATGCGGCCCAGGCCCATGTCCGTCCGCGCTCTACGCCGCATCAGCCACCGGCGGCCCCGTCCGCCAGTGATGTGCCGTTTGATCCGGGTAACAGCCTGGTGGCGATCGGTTCATCAACCGGTGGGGTCGAAGCCCTGATCGAGGTGTTATCGCATTTCCCGGCAAATTGTCCGCCTACGGTGATTACACAGCACATGCCGGCGCATTTCACTACCTCGTTTGCCAACCGGCTTGATCGGTTGTGCCGGCCAAAGGTGGCCGAGGCGGTCGATGGTGCAACCCTGGCGGCTGGCCACATTTATCTGGCACCGGGTGGTGAACAGCATTTGGAAGTTTCAGGCGTTGGCACCTATCGCTGCCGTCTGGTTGATGCGGACCCGGTTAATGGCCACCGCCCGTCGGTGGATGTTCTGTTCCGCTCGGTAGCCCGCCACGTCAAGGAACGGGCCATTGGTGTCCAGCTCACCGGCATGGGGCGTGACGGTGCGTCTGGTTTGTTAGAGATGCGTCAGGTCGGTGCTGCAACCCTTGGGCAGGATGAAGCCTCATCTGTGGTCTATGGAATGCCGCGCGTGGCCTTTGAAATTGGGGCGGTAGAGAACCAATTACCGCTAGAAAAAATCGGTCCAGAAATCCTGCGTTTATGCAAGGGCCGGAATGAAAGGGGAGTGCGTCATGCCAGCGGCGGCTAAAATCAAGGCAGTCGTTGTAGACGACCAGTTGACGATGCGCACACTGGTCCGCAGTAGTCTGCAACAAATCGGGGTGACGGATATCCGTGACTATGCCGGTCCGACTGATGCGCTTGCCGCACTCAAAGGACAGGGCGCACACGTCATATTCTCGGACTTCAACATGCCCGATATGGACGGGTTGCAGTTCCTGAAGGCTGTGCGGGCAGACGCGGCGATGAAGTCAACGGCGTTTATTCTGCTGACCGGTCGTGCCGATAAAGAGTTGGTGCAGAACGCAGCAAAGTTTGGCGCCAACAATTACATGGTGAAACCGTTTACTGTTGCTACGCTAAAGTTGAAGCTGGAACAGGTCTTCGGAGCGCTAACCTAATGGCATCATTCCCTGCAAATCTGGATGCTAATGGCGAGGAGCTGCGGCGTTTTTTTAACCCGCAGGATCGCAGCTGGCATATCCAGATTATGCAAGGGGATTCTTATGTTACCGGGACGGGGGACGAGGTATTGACCACGATTTTAGGGTCATGCATCGCCGCCTGTATCCGCGACCCGATTGCCGGGATTGGTGGTATGAACCATTTTCTGCTGCCCGAGGGGAGCGGGGATGACAAAGATGCCCGCCGGTTCGGTGTGAACGCCATGGAAATGCTGATTAACGGGTTGATTAAACTTGGCGGTCAGCGCAAGAGATTCGAGGCGAAGCTGTTCGGCGGTGCCAACGTGCTGGCGCAACTTTCGGATGTCGGCTCGCGCAATTCTGCCTTCGCCAAAAAATATCTGGCGGACGAAGGTATTCTGGTCATCGGTGGTGATGTTGGCGGTACCTCGCCACGGCGGATACAGTATTGGCCGCTCACCGGTCGTGCGCGTCAGCTGGCGGTGCGGGCGGACAAGAGGAAGCTGGTCGAGACGGAAATCACCGAGGCCAAGCATGTACCCCAGGTTGCCACCAACGATGTCGAGTTGTTCTGAGAGGGGCTATGAACAAGCCGGCAGCAACCAATTCCGGAGGCGAACAGGCGGCGTTACTGGCGCTGCTCAGCTCCGTCGCGGACGAATTGTATGCGCTGGTTTGCGAAATCGTCCGGCTGGGCGAAACCTTATCATCTGATGAAGTTGATGGTGTCCGCAGTCGTCACATCTGCGACTTGCAATCCTTTGACCTTCTTGCACAAAGCGCTTTGGCGCAGGCGCGTCTGCTGAAAGGTATCGAGCAGGGGTTGTCGGATGAGGGCCGCGATGCTGCCCAGAATATCCTTTTAATGATTGAGGATGTGCCGTTCCATAAAATCCGCCAGCGGCTTTATTCTGCCTATACTGGTAAGGACAAACCCGAAGCGGCCGAAGTGCCGTGGGATGCCACCGGCGACCTCGACTGGTTTTAGCCCAGAACGTACCTATATGATTTACTCAGTGTAAGTACCGCTCTCGTTTTCGTGATTTGTGTCAGAAAAGGATGGTGTTTCTGATGCTAAAGTCAAACTTTGGTAAAGTTGTCATATCTTTACCGTTGTCTACATTATAATTCTTCGACGGACCGCCTTGTTTGTATAAGGGTGGTGCCTGTAAATAGCTCTTTCATTCCCTACCGACTGCGCCGCGTCGGAAATCGGACGGCGTGTCCTCTGCAAGAGATCGAATATGCCTGGTATATATGAATCGAAATCAGATCGCCTGACGGGTGCCGTGCAACGGGCGTTACCGCCCTCTGCTTCCCGTTTCC
>JBAVPS010000509.1:0-1636 GCA_049693315.1 Rhizomicrobium sp.
CCCTTGCCCTGTGTGGCGCGCACCGCAACACACAGATTGGTCTTGCCGGATTTACAGAACTCGCATTTGCCGCATTCGGCAGTGTAGAGCGGGATAACATGATCGCCCGGCGCCACGCTGGTGACGCCTTCACCAACTTCGACCACCACGCCCGCGCCCTCATGGCCCAGCACAGCCGGAAACACGCCTTCCGGGTCATCGCCCGACAAGGTGAAGGCATCGGTATGACAGACACCGGTATGGCTGATCTTGATCAGCACTTCGCCCGCGCGCGGCGGGGCGACATCGATTTCGACAATTTCCAGCGGTTTTCCGGCGGCAAAAGCGACAGCTGCACGGGATTTCATTGCGGGGCCTCTTTCGGTTTGTTTCGTACGGAATGGGGGTCAGCGAAGATACGAACGGATCAGGCGCAGAATATCGTCCACGGCTGCCTGTTCGTTCTTTGATGTTTCTGCATGCGGGGTAAATGTCTCGCGCATATGACTTTCCAGCACCCCGCCCATCAGCCCGTTTACCGCACCGCGAATGGCGGCAATCTGCTGCAACACAGGGGCGCAGGGCGCGCCATCTTCCAGCGCGTGTTCCAGCGCATCAAGCTGGCCGCGGATGCGGCGCACCCGTGTCAGGGCTTGCTTCTTCTCTTGCGGTGAATGGGGCACTGGGGGGGCTCCTTATACTGGGGGGGAGTATGTAGGGGCGCTGGCGGATGGGTGCAAGTGGTTTCTTTTTAACCATTTGAAATTAATGGTTTAATACGCGCAAAAGTCGTTTTTACCGATGTCTGGGGCGTCATTACCATTATGTGGTATAATAACTCAGCATGTGTTAAAAATTGACCCGGCACTTTGGTGCATGTTCTATTCTGTCCAAAACAGAATATTCGGGCAGGAATGAAACGATTGTATGGTATTAAATGGATTGCGGCATTGGCCATTGTGGCCGCGCTTGGCACAAAAGCGTCTGCTGAAACGGTAACGCTGTTTGATGGGCATCAGCTTGCCGCAATTCTGACCGGGGATGATCGCCCGCTTCAGCTTGCCGGGGATCTTCTGGCCCGTGATCTGGAAGGCGTGACGGGAATGGCCCCGCAGCGCGCCTCAAACAAGGCTGACTGCAGCACGGTTTGTATCGTGATCGGTCGTTATGATTCCCCACTGATCCGCAGCATTACCGAAGATGCCGGGATTGAAATTGATACCGCAGCCTTAAAAGGGCAGTGGGAACGCTATGAACGGATATTGGTCGCTTCAAAGCGTGACCCGCAGCAGCGTTATCTTATTCTTGCCGGGTCTGATACGCGGGGCGCGATCTGGGGTGTGATGGATCTGTCCCGCGCGCTTGGCGTTTCCCCCTGGCAATGGTGGGCCGATGTGCCCCCGCACAAGCGCGATCATATTGCGGTCGATGGTGCGATGCTTCTGTCGGATGTTCCTTCGGTGCGCTATCGCGGTATTTTCCTCAATGACGAGGATTGGGGGCTGCAGCCCTGGGCGGCCAAAACCTATGAACCCGAAACCGGGGATATTGGACCCAAAACCTATGCCCGGATTTTTGAATTACTATGGCGGCTGAAAGCCAATCTGATCTGGCCCGCCATGCACGATTCCACCAGGCCTTTCTATCAGGTCCGGGG
>JBAVPS010000510.1:0-3060 GCA_049693315.1 Rhizomicrobium sp.
CATCGGCGTGCCAGTCACCATTAAGCCAGTATAACCGCATGCCATGATCCCAGCGGTAATAGATCGGCCCGCGATACCATGTGCCACCCCAATAGATCGAACCAAAATAGACCGGATATTCGCAGTAATCCGGCGGCAGCCCCCAGGGCGGTGGCGCATCATAATAGTCGTAATAGTCGCACGGATCTGAGAACGGCACATAACCCGGACCGCCCCAGCCGAAGGAAACACCCCAATGCACACCAGCGTTTGCCGGCGCAGTGGACAGAGCCGCAGCACTAACCGTCAACATTGCTCCGAAGAGCCATTTGGCAGCGCATTTCATGGCCTGATCCTCTCTCCTCGAACCTTAAACTCTGAACTTTCATTCTGGGGCCAATCTGCGCTGCGGCATCTGAACCGTTTATGAATGGGCTTTTTAATTAACGGTCAGCAAAGCAATTTGCCGATACCAATATAAACCATGACGTGCTAAGTACGATTCATCTACCATAGTGATATTTTGATGCGCCACACGTGGCCCGTTCTGCTGAGTATTCGCATAGCCTCCGCCTTGTGTTTCCATTTGGCACATCAGAGCCGCAGAACACCGTACACACTGCTGGCACCAATGAGACGATTGCCCCGATAGCATGCACGGTAAAACGACAGCGGAACCTGGCAGAACAGACAAGAGGAACACGGTACCCCGAATGCGTTTAGTGCCTAAGCTTCCTGTGTTTGCCTATCTGGCCCGGCAGTTGCAGCCAAAAGATTTGCTGCACGCACGCCTGCGCATCGACCTAATTCTGCACACACGCGGACTGCGGTTTCCAGTGGCCTTTGCCATTATGGGGGTCTTCTTCGGGACACTGGCCTGCATCTGGGTCGACACCCGCATCGCCATACTGTGGACGCTGGCGATCTTTGTGTTACCCGTGGCCAGTCTGCGGTTACGGCAGCGGATTTTATCGACACCATACGCCCCGACCCAGGCCGGGGAATTGTGGCTTAAAGTCCTGCTGCTGGTGCTGCCGCTTCAGATCCTGTGGATCGGATATGTGCCACTGTGCTGGGTGCAGGGCAATGCCAGCAACAACGCCCTGCTGCTGGCCTATCTGATGACCGTCATCATATCGGTGCTGCAGCTTTACGGGCCGTGCATCTTTCTGTCTCTGCCAGCCATCATCCTGTCGATTGTGGTGGCGCTGACCCACCGGCTGCACACCGATACCTGGCTCGACCCGTTTGTCACCACCATGCTGGTGCTGTTCTGCCTGATGCAGGCCCTGCTGGCACGCGAACAGTTTCGCGCCATTCATGAAGGCTGGTCGCGCCGCCTGATGATCGAGGATATGGCACATCGTTTGGCATCTGCCCGTGACGAAGCCGAACGCCTGAACAAAATCAAAAGCAGTTTCGTTGCCAATTTAAGCCACGAATTGCGCACGCCCCTCAACGCCGTGATCGGCTTTGCCGATATGATGCGCCAATCGGTATACGGCACGGTGGAGCCACCCAAATATCGCGAATATGTCGAGGATATTTATTTCAGCGGTCAGCATCTGCTGGAACTGATCAATGATGTGCTGGACCTGTCCAAGATCGAGGCAGGCAGACGGGACCTGGCCGATGAAGAAATCGCCCTGGCCCCATTGGCCAACAGCACGGCTGTGTTCGTACATCAGCAGGCCAAGACCGCCCGCGTCACCATCGACATCGATGTTCCAGGCGATCTGACCCTGATTGCCGACGAACGCTCGCTGCGCCAGATCCTGATTAACCTTCTGTCTAACGCCGTCAAATTTTCTCCCAGCGGCGACCGCGTATTGTTGTTCGCCAAACTCAATGGCGAAGGTGGCTTGCGTCTGGGCGTCAATGACCACGGCATCGGCATGGATGCCGCAGGTATTCGCAAAGCGCTGGAACCTTACGGCCAGGTTGAAGCCACCGCCCCGCGTGGCGGTATCGGCACCGGGCTGGGTCTGCCGATCGCCAAAGCCCTGATCGAGGCCCACGGTGCCAGTTTCCACATCGAAAGTGACGTCGGCATCGGCACTGCGGTATGGGGCGAATTCCCCCCGGCGCGGGTGCCCGCCAGGATCCGCCGCTGAACATCTGTGGGGACCGGGACACAGCCCACCGCCCATACGGCAATAAAGAAATTTTAACGGTTATTTAGATGATTTTCTTTACCATTTGACACGACAATTCGTGCCATGCGCAGAGATCTTTTCCCGCACCGATTTCGCATTCTGCTGGGAACACCGCAAGACGGTGTCGATCATGCGCGCCTGCAGCTGGAAGAACTCAACAGTTCCGCATTGGCGATCAGACCGTTCTATGCGCCACTGTTCGCCCTGCTGCTGGTTCCGATCGCCTTACGCTGGGCCCACTGGCATTTTGTTGCGCTGTGGTTTGTGTTCGCCGCACTTTATCCACAACTACAACGGATCTGGCGCGAGCGCTTACATCTGGACTTAAAACGCACCAAGCCGACGCGGCTTTCGCACGCCCTTTCGCTGGCAATCGAAGTGCCGATGAACCTGACCTGGATGCTGTATGTGCCGCTGTGCTGGATTCCGGGCCATGCCTCAAACAATGCATTTCTGCTGCTCTATATCATGGGCTGCACGGTTATGTCGGCACGGATTTATGGCCCCAGCCTGCATCACCTTTTAGGGGCCATTGCGGTTTATGTCCCCTTTGTCGCACTCTACACCGTCAACAGCGGCGATCCTTTGACCGATACGCTTCTGGTGCTGTTGCAGGTCAGCTTCTTCGTCTTACTGGCCATTCTGGCCTTTCACTATCACCGCACCTTCCGTCAGGCCACGTTGCGCCTGGTGGAAATTGAAAACCAGATGCGCTCGCTCGCTCTGGCGCGCGACGACGCAGAAAGCGCCAGCACCGCCAAGAGCGCCTTTCTGGCCAGCATGAGCCACGAGTTGCGCACCCCGCTAAACGCCATCATCGGTTTTTCCGACATGATCCGTCAGGGCGTCTACGGCACCGTGCAACCACCGAAATATGGCGAATATGCTGAAGACATTTATAACAGCGGCCAGCATCTGCTCGCCC
>JBAVPS010000511.1:0-8102 GCA_049693315.1 Rhizomicrobium sp.
TTCGATCAGATTGTCGACCAAGCTGTGCTGATTTTCGGCATAGGATAACGGCACCCTGACCGCCGCCAGCCATAACAGATCACCTTGACCATGGGCCCGATAAAGCCAGATCAATCCCACTAGCGGCAGCACGAAGCCCGCCGCAAAGGCCAGCAGCCCAAAACGCAGCACGCGCAGACGCGGGCATAGCGCCCCCATGGCATAGAGCCCCGCCAGCGCCAGCCCTGGTAACATCAGATTGGTGCGGAACAACACCGCCGCCATGGCGCATAATCCGGCAGCAAAGGCAGCCGCAAGACTTTGCCCACGCGCCAGCATCAGCCACAATGCGATAAGCAGCAACGCAATAGCCGGTAATTCGGTCGACGCGTAAAGACCAAAACTGTTCGACGTTGCCGCCACCAGCGCCAGCGCCGCCAGCCCGGACGGTGTCACCGCAGCAAACCGCCGGGCCAGTGCAAAGCCAAGAACACCGATGGCAAAAACACAGAATGCCCCGAAAAGCCGAACCACCAGCAAGCTTTGGCCAAACAGCGCCATCACCCCGGCCAGGGTAAAAAACATACCCGGCGGCTTATTATCGAACAGATAGACATAGGGCAGATGACCGCGCAGCACATCCTGCGCCATCAGTATAAAGGTGCTTTCATCCCAGCTGACGATTTCACGCGGCAACGCCCCAATACGGGTAATAAGCGCCAACGCAGCCAGACCGACAACCCACCATAACTGACGATCACGGATGATACGCATACACAGATCCGCCTTTCACAACAGTCTGGCAGTTTTATTTATGCCGTCCGCCGCCGCTGGCCGCACCGGGGCCTTCACCAAAATATTTTAGGAAGTCGCTTTTGGGTGAAAGCACCACGGTGGTGTTATCGCCCGACAGCGAATCCTGATACGCGCGCATGGCGCGATAGAAGGCGAAGAATTTCGGATCCTGGCTATAAGCCTCGCCCAGTACCCGTGTTTTTTCGGCATCGCCCTGCCCATGCAGAATGGCACCTTCGCGGGTGGCTTCGGCTTTGATCACGGTCACTTCGCGTTCGGCCCGCGCCCGCACCCGCTGGGCGGTTTCGTCACCTTCAGCACGGAACTCGTTCGCCTCACGCTGGCGTTCCTTGCGCATGCGGTCGTAAATGGCATGGCTGTTTTCCGGCGGCAAATCGGCGCGCCGGATGCGCACATCAACGATTCTGATACCGTAATCCTTGACGTCCTGATTCATGTTATCGCGGATCTGATGCATCAGTCCGGCCCGCTCGCCCGACAGCATGGCGGCGAAATTCCGTGCGCCCAATGCGCGGCGAATATTGGATGACAGCACAGGTGTCAGCCGGGTTTCGGCGGTGTCCTGATTGACCAGCGTCTGATAGAACAACAGCGGATCGACAATGCGCCAGCGGGCAAAGGCATCGACCAGAATGCGCTTTTTATCCTGCGCAATGATCTCTTCGCTTTTGGCATCCAGATTAAGCAGCCGCCGTTCAAAGAAATAGACATTCTGATAGGGCAGTTTGAAATGCAGCCCCGGATCAGACACAATCCATTGCGGCGCGCCGAACTGCACGATCAGTGCCTGCTGGGTCTGCGTCACAATAAATACGCAGGAAAACAGCAGCCCCAGACACAGTAACAGGCCGACCGAAAAGGCGGCGGCAAGATGGCGGCTCATTGTGCCCCTCCCGCTTCGGTGTTTTTCGTCGTGCTGGTTTGCCCTGAAGCCTGCCCAGTAGCCGCCCCCTGACGTGGGGCCGGCAGCGACTTGGACAAAGGCGGCAGCTGGAAATAGGGCACGACACCCTTGGCGGCATCGTCGACGATCACCTTGTTCATCGGAGCGAGCACCTGGCTCATGGTTTCATAATACATGCGCCGCTTGGTGACGTCCGGCGCTTTTTTGTATTCGTGCAGGATCAACAGGAACCGCTGTGCCTCGCCAGAGGCTTCGGCAATCGAGCGGGCGCGATACGCTTCGGCATCCTGCACGATCTGGGCGGCTTCACCACGGGCCTGCGGAATGATCGTGTTGGCGTAGGCCTCGGCCTCGTTACGTTTACGATCCTGATCGGCCAATGCCTTTTGCACGTCAAGATAAGCCTCGCGCACATCCATCGGCGGATCGGCCTTCTGCATCTTAACGTCTGTGACGATGATGCCGGCGTTATAGGCATCCAGCGTCTTCTGCATCAGATTGCGGACTTTCACCTGAATCTGCTCGCGGTCCGAGGTCATGATCAGGTCCATATGCTCCTGCCCGACCACTTCGCGCATAGCGCTTTCGGCCACCGCCTTAACGGTGTCATCGCCCTTGCCGATATTGAGATCGACATTGAACAGAAACGCGTTGGCGTCCTTGATCTGCCAAAAAACGGTGAAATTGATATCGACGATATTTTCATCGCCGGTCAGCATCAGGCTTTCGTCAGGCACATCTTCGGTCTGCGGCCCGTTGGCGCTGTCGTTGGAAACAACCTTATAGCCGATATTGATTTGCTGCTGACGCGTCACTTCCGGGGTATAGGCAGTCTCAATCGGCCAGGGCAGATGGTAATTCACCCCAGCGCCGGTGTGGCCAATAAATTTGCCGAACCGTAAGACCACGCCCTGCTCGTACGGGCTGACGATATAGAACCCGCTGAGCAGCCACAGCACCACCACCGCCAGACCGGCTACGGTCCAGCCGCGCGGCCCCATCCCTCCCTCAGGCAGGAAATGGACAAATTTCTTCTTCAGCCGGGCCAACAGCTCGTCCAGATCGCTGGGGCGCATATCGCCACCCGGCGGTTCAGCCCCCCAGGGACCACGGGACTTCCCGCGGGGACGGGAGGACTGCCGCCCCACATCCGGGCCATCGCCGGTTTCGTTCTGCTCGTTCCAAGGCATATCGAAATTCTTGTTTTCCGCGTCTGTACCGTTATATGAGGTTCTCGCGGTAAAGTGCAATCGGACAACGCTTCAGAACCGATACCGCCCGGTTGTGCGCCGATAAAGCAACACGGTGACGCCAGCCCATGCTCCGGCGCGCCCAGGCAGGATTTCAATGGCTGAACTTACCCCCGACAGCATTATGGCCGCCCTTCGCGGCGTTGTGGATTCCGAAACGGGTCGCGATGTCGTGACTGCAGGCATGATCCGCGGACTTTCGATCCAATCCGGCCATGTCCGTTTTGCCGTTGAAGTGTCCGCCGCCCGCGGCCCCAGGGCCGAACCCTTGCGTGCGGCCGCCGAAGCGGCCGTACGCGGCCTTGCCGGGGTCGAGCGGGTAACCGCGGTGCTGACCGCCCACAGCGAGACAGACGTGCCAAAATCACCCCATGGCGAACGCGAACACCGCAAAACAACCCCCACACCGGTCGAAGGGGTAAAAGCCGTCATCGCGGTCGCCAGTGGCAAGGGTGGTGTCGGAAAATCGACCGTTGCGGCCAATCTGGCGCTGGCGCTGGTGGCCCAAGGGCTAAAAGTCGGCCTGCTGGATGCCGATATTTATGGCCCCAGTGTGCCGAAAATCATGGGGATCACCCACGGGCCGGAAGAAGCCAACGGCAAATTGCTGCCAATTGAGAAATTTGGCCTGAAGACCATGTCGATCGGCTTCATGATCGAGGACGATCAGGCGATGATCTGGCGTGGGCCGATGGTGCAGACCGCCATCACCCAGATGGTCCGTCAGGCGGCCTGGGCCCCGTTGGATGTGCTGGTGATCGACCTGCCACCGGGCACCGGCGATGCCCAGCTTGCCATTGTGCAAACCATTGCACTGACTGGTGCGGTGATTGTGTCCACCCCGCAGGATCTGGCGCTGATTGACGCCCGGCGTGCGGTGGCGATGTTCCACACCACGCAGACTAAAGTTCTGGGTCTGATCGAGAATATGAGTGGCTTTGTCTGTCCGCATTGCGGCCAGGTCACGCCGATCTTTGGTCAGGGCGGGGCCGAGGCATCGGCCAAACAAAATGGTATCGACTTTTTGGGTGCCGTGCCGTTAACCCTTCAACTTCGCGAAACCTCGGATCAGGGCACGCCACTGGTGGCCACCCAACCCGACAGTGCAGAAGCCAAGGCATTCCTGGCCATCGCTACGCAGGTGGCGGCTAAAATTGCTTAAAAAATACGGTCTTGTGTCCTCGTCAGAACATAAGAACGACCCGGCGTGCTTTTTTCGTGTCTTTCCGATACGGCGCAGTATAAAATTCCGCCCGTAAGGTAAAACCGTAATCTCATCGGAAGAGGTTTTGCTCTATAGTGACCGGCACGGCTTAAGGCCCCCATGGCATTCCCATGGCTGCCCCATGACCGTTATGTGTCGGTTTTCCGTCAGGCCCGCAGCTTTTAAGGCCAGTACAGCAGGGAATTTCTGTTTCGTCATGGTTGCTTCAAAACCGCAGTTTCGCAGCATGTTCGCCACGCCGGTGTGCGTGCACTATCACCCCGTGGCACAAGAGGCCAATGCGGAGCTGCGGCCATTGATTCTGGCGCAAGCGGAAAAAAACAGCCAAAACAGCCCCGGTGCCGGGTGGCATTCGGGCCCCGACTTCGAAAGCTGGAGCGGCGTGCAGGGACAGACCTTGTTCCGTATGCTGCGCGATTTGGCCGACAGCATGACCGCCGCCAGAAGCGGCGGGCGTGTTACGCTCGACTGGCGCATCAGTGCCAGCGCAGTCATCCGCGAAAAAGGTGATTTCCTCGACTCCACCGCCCATTCCGGCGCGTTCTGGTCGGGAATTTATTATGTCGACGACGGTTATCACAAAACCGATGACGAAACCCTGGGCGGTGAATACGAGCTGGTTGACCCCCGCGATGTCGTGCCGGAAATGACCGCACCACAATATGGCTATCGCCTGCCCGGCACCCTGATGGCGGGATTACGTGAAACCATCCGCCCACAGACCGGCATGATTATTCTGCATCCGTCCTGGCTTGCCTGTGGCGAACGTCGTTTCGATGGTGAAAGCAAGCGCATGGTCGTCGAATTTGACATGCTGCTGCCCTAACCCCGGGCAGCCACAACCATTCCAGCCTGCATAAAAACTAACGTTGCGGTGCGCGCGGTAACTTTTCGCGCAACAGCTTCATCCAAGGCGCATCCGGCGGGCTGTCTTTAGCCAGATCACGCCACACCGCCATCGCCGCCTGCGGCTGGCCATGCTGCATCAGCGCCAGACCACCGAAAAAACGGGCCCGCGGCTCGTGCGGATTGCGCCGCAGGGCATCGGCAAAAGCTTCGCCTGCCGGACCCGTGACCGTACCATCATGCGCCAGCACGATCGCCTCGCCCACGCGGGCGTAAAGACTGGCCTGCCAGGCATCGGATCCGACACCCGCCTCGGTCGCCGCCACCAATGCACGGCGATAAGCATCCTCGGCCCCGACCATGTCGCCTTCGGCCATGGCGGCATCACCGGTCTGTTCGGCAAAGGAAGGATCATGCCAACGCGCCTCGTAGGGTGCGCCCTGGATACCGGGCGAGCCTAAGGCAAAATACAGCGCCCCGGCACCACCAAACAGCATCGCGGCGATGACATAGGCCGCGTAATCTTTATTGCGCCACAGCGGCAACAACAGCCACAAACACAGCGCCAGCGCCAGAACGGGCAGAACGATCCAGATCATGCGGCCCTCTTACGGAAAAAATCACCGAGCAACCAACCACCACCGGCAAGCAGTAACAGCGGCGCAAACCATAACAACAATGTCTGCGGACGAAGCGGCGGACGCATCAGCACGCCATCACCATAACGGGCAGCAAGCTCGCCGGTAATGGTGTCGGCACTTTTCCCCGCCGCCACTTCGCTGCGCACCAGCCGACGCATATCGGCAGCCAAAGGCGCATCACTGTCAGCCACCGACTGGCTTTGACACACCATGCAGCGCAGATCGCGCATAATCGCCACGGCACGGGCTTCATCGGCCGCATTAGGCAAAGAGACATCCACCGCTACATCCGGCGCAGCCCAGACGGTGCCGGACATCAGCAGCAGACACAGCCATAACAGCATTTTTTTTAAGGCTGAGGGCTTCATCGCTATTTGGCCCGCGGCAGAATCTGTGTACGCACAATATCCGCCGTCAACGGTCCGGCATATTTGAAGCGCACCGTACCCGATGCATCGATCAGGAAGGTTTCCGGCACCCCGGTCAAACCAAAATCAATCGCGGCCCGGCCATTATCGTCGCGCCCGACCATGGCATAGGGATTACCGACATCGGTCAGGAAACGCCGTGTATCATCGGGTTTATCGCGATAGGCAATGCCAACGATCGGAACCCCGTTACGTGCCAGAAGCTGTAACGCACCGGCTTCGGTGCGGCACGGCACGCACCACGAGGCGAAGAAATTCACCACCCGCACCCGGCCCTTCAAATCCGCCGCCATCACTGGGCGTGTCCCCGCCAACGCGGGCAGGCTGTAATCGGGCACCGGATTACCGATCAATAACGCCGAGGGCTGCGCATCCGGCTTGCCGGGCAGCAACTGCCAGAACAAAAGCCCGACCAGCACCGCGAAAACCGCCAGAGGCACCAGCCGGGTATGTGGCCGCTCCGTCCGCTGCGCCGAAGGGCTTTGCGGTACATTCGACCGCCGCCGAACCAGCGCCAGCAGACCGCCCAATACCATCAAAATCATTCCGGCAAAGATCAGCACCTGACCAGGGCGATAGAACAGATGCAGGCTGTACACCCCATCGGCCTCGCCCCCCAGTACGGCATAGATATCGGCAAAAATATCGGTGTGGATGGCGGGCACCGCCTTGGCCATAGCCGGATGGCGATACTGGCGCAGTTCGGGGGCCAGTTCGAAGCCATTACCGTTGCGACGGATGCTGATGTTGGCGCGGGTGCTGTCGTAATTGGTGCCCGGTTGCCCCTCGACCTTAATCAGGCGCAGCGTGTAACCGGCAAAGGAGGCGGTTTGACCGGGATGCAACGGGATCAGCCGCTCGCTCGACAGCGCAGAGGTCAGGGCAATCCCCGCCAGCAGCACCGCCATGCCGCCATGGGCAAAGCCCGCCGCCAGTTTGCGCGCCGGAAACAGGCTGAGGCACAAAAGGGCCACCCCACCCAAAAGCCCGGCAGGCCAGGACGCGCCCCAGGCCAACCCCGCGACCACCGCCACCACAATGGCCACCAGCACAGCCAGCGGCAGGGTCGCACGATGACGCCGCCACACCTCCACCCCCGGGGTGACAACCATCAGGGCGATGAACGGCACCAACAGCCACAGGAATATAATGTTGAAATAGGGCGGACCAACCGAAACCTGACCAAGATGCAAGCCATCGAGGATCAACGGATAGAGCGTGCCGATCAGCACCGTACCGGCCGCCACCGCAAGGATCAGCCCACCAGCCAGTATGCCGCCCTCATCTGACAATGGCTCCAGCGCGACATCGTCTTTGAGCCGCCCGGCACGGGCCGCAAACAGCACCAGCGCCGCACCGACAATCAGCGCCATCATAATCAGTATCAGGATTCCGCGGCCCGGATCGTTGGCAAAGGCATGAACCGAGGTGATGACACCCGAGCGCACCAGAAAGGTGCCCAGCAAGGCAAAGCCAAAAGCGACAATGGCGAGGAACACCGACCAGCTTTTCAGCGCACCGCGGCGCACTGCGACGGTGGCGCTGTGCAGCAGGGCGGTTCCTGCCAGCCAGGGCATCAGCGCGGCATTTTCCACCGGGTCCCATGCCCACCAGCCACCCCAGCCCAGCGTGTAATAGGACCACCAGGCACCAAAACCGATGCCCAGTGTCAACGCGACCCAGGCGATCAAGGCCCAGCGGCGGATTACCCCGGCGAGATCTTCGGCCAGTTCGCCGCGCACCAGCGCCGCCACAGCCACCGAGAAGCTGAGCGAAAAACCGACATAGCCGAAATAGAGCAGCGGCGGATGCAGCACCAGACCGACATCCTGCAACAAGGGATTAAGCCCAGCCCCATTGAGCGGCGCGGGGTTGAGCCGGGCAAACGGATTGGAAGCCAGCAACAGATACAGATAGAACAGCGCGCCCAAGGCCCCCTGCACTGTCAGAATGGCGGCGCGCGTCTCCAGCTCCAGCCGCCGTTCAAAAAAGGCAAAGCCCGCACCATACAGC